>NZ_JAAFZF010000012.1:0-60582 GCF_010614825.1 Neobacillus sedimentimangrovi | reverse complement strand
AGTCATGATGAACACAGAAAACGTAGTACCTCACTTGAGGGAGGAAGCGGTGAATCCCGTGGGAGACCTCTTGGAGGGTGGAGTGACCACTGGCATAAAGAGAACAGCTATTCACGGAAGTTATAAAGACTTGCGTCAATTATCTTAATTGAACCGCCGTATACGGAACCGTACGTACGGTGGTGTGAGAGGACGGGAGTTAATCGCTCCCTCCTACTCGATTTGTTTTTGTTATAAGAAAAAAGTCTTAGGTTTATTGGATTATATTGAAAATAATTCTCATTCTCTGTTGACGAGGAAAATAATGGTGCTATAATGAATACTGGAAGGAGTTGATAATGATTATCACTGTCAATGAAGCGATAAAATAGTAGAAATTTTATTTTTTTCTTGTTTGATGATAATGATTCTCATTATCTATATCTAGCCTTTTAGTAGGGTGAATAAAGAACATTTCTACAAAAGAAAGCTAGATAAATAGAAATGTTTGGAGACAGCCATGAAGAAACGATTTTTATTACCTGTATTAATCATATTATCTGGAATTTCATTATTTGTTGGTGTTAGCAGCATTACACCATTAGATTTGCTGGACCTTCAATCAGAGGAAACCCAAATTTTTTTAATCAGTAGACTGCCACGGCTTATCTCCATACTGCTTGCCGGTGCGGGAATGAGTATTGCCGGATTGATTATGCAGCAGTTGAGCCGAAACAAATTTGTCTCACCGACCACGGCTGGAACGCTGGATGCTACAAAGCTTGGAATCCTTGTAGCAATGCTGATGTTTGCTGATGCATCAATGATGGAAAAAATGGCAGTAGCTTTTGTCTTTGCCTTGGCAGGGACGCTCTTATTTATGCAAATACTTGATCGTATCAAGTTTAAAGACGCTATTTTTATTCCACTCATTGGGCTGATGTTTGGGAATATTTTATCGTCGGTCACTACATTTTTTGCCTATCGGGCCGACTTGATTCAAAATATGTCCGCCTGGTTACAAGGTGATTTCTCAGCGGTGATGAAGGGCAGATACGAGTTGTTATACATAAGTGTTCCGATCGTCATTATTGCTTATCTATATGCCAACCGTTTTACAGTTGCGGGGATGGGTGAAGACTTTTCTAAAAATCTTGGGCTTGCCTATCGTAGGATTGTGAACATAGGATTAATTCTTGTTGCCCTTATTACGGTAACAGTCGTTTTAACAGTAGGGGTTATCCCATTTCTTGGCTTAATCATTCCGAACGTTATCTCCATTTTTAAAGGCGATCATTTACAAAAAACTTTGCCGCATACGGCGCTTCTCGGGGCAATATTCCTTCTGATTTGCGATGTCTTGGGTCGGATGCTCATTTATCCGTACGAGATTTCGATCAGTCTTATGGTCGGCATAATCGGAAGCGGAATCTTCCTATATCTATTATTCCGGAGGAGAGCCCATGCGTAATCTATTAAAAATAACCATTCTCGTTTTGATCGCTGCGGGATGCTGTGCTTTATATTTATTCCATGATTTAAACGGAAGCTTTGATTATGCCTTGCCAAGGCGCGTTGTAAAAGTGGTGGTAATGGTTATTACCGGCTTTACGATTGCTTATGCAACCGTTGTTTTTCAAACGATCACACATAACCGGATTTTGACACCTAGTATTATGGGGTTGGATGCACTTTATTTGCTACTGCAAACTATTATTATTTTCTTCCTTGGGTCCGATCATACCATTGTGATGAATAAGCAATTAAACTTTTTGATTTCTTTGGTTGCGATGATTGTATTTGCTCTATTACTCTATCGGTTCCTATTTAAAAAAGGCAGGCAGCAAATTTACTTCTTGTTGCTCGTTGGGATAATCGTCGGAACGTTTTTTTCGAGCATTTCGAAATTCTTCCAAGTGCTGATTGACCCAAATGAGTTTCAAATTGTTCAAGACCGTATGTTTGCAAGCTTTAATAATATTAATCCAGATTTAGTCTGGCTGTCACTTGTGATTGTCGGGGGTGCCATCATTTATGCATGGCGGTACATCACGTATTTGGATGTTTTATCGCTTGGACGTGAGGTCGCGATCAATTTAGGTGTACCATATGATTCTATCGTTAGACAAATGCTGATTATCGTTGCCATCTTTATTTCAATTTCAACGGCTCTTGTCGGTCCAATTACCTTCTTCGGTTTGATTGTGGCCAACTTGTCGTACCAATTTTTCAAAACTTATAAACATAGAAGATTGATTACTGGTGCGATTGTGTTGAGTATTATCGCTTTAGTTGGTGGGCAATGGGTGGTTGAAAGGATCTTTACTTTCTCAACAACACTTAGTGTCATTATTAATTTTGTTGGCGGTGTATACTTCATCTATTTATTGTTAAAGGAGAGAAAAGCGACATGATTCAAGTGAAGTCACTGTCAAAGTTTTATGGGGAAAAAGCGGTTGTCGAGGATGTGTCTGTTACGATTCAGCCACGAAAAATCACTTCCTTCATCGGTCCTAACGGGGCCGGGAAATCAACCTTGCTGTCCATGATCAGCCGGCTCTTGGATGCGGATACGGGAGAAGTACTGATTGATAACACCAATGTCAAAAAAATGAAATCCAATGACTTTGCCAAGAGAGTTTCGATTTTGAAGCAGTCCAACTATATGAATGTCCGTCTTACGATTCGAGAGCTTGTGTCGTTCGGCCGTTTTCCTTACTCAAAAGGCCGATTGACGGAAGAGGATGAGCGGATAGTGGATCAATCACTTGAATATATGCACTTGTCCGATCTACAGCATAGATATTTGGATGAACTGTCTGGAGGCCAGCGCCAACGTGCATTTATTGCGATGGTCATCGCACAGGACACCGAGTATATTTTGCTCGATGAACCCCTGAATAATCTGGATATGAAGCATTCGGTTCAGATTATGAAGATTTTACGCCGATTGGTGGATGATCTTGGTAAAACAGTTGTTATTGTTCTCCATGATATCAACTTTGCTTCGGTCTATTCTGACTGGATTATCGCGTTAAAGGACGGCAGGGTAGTGAAGGATGGTCCGACAGAAGAAATCATTCAATCGTCAGCATTAAAGGAAATATACGATATGGATATTCCGATTCAGGATATGGGTAACTGCCGTATTTGTGTGTATTTTAATTCTTAAATATTTTGAACCTGGTTAAGTAAGCAAATTAACATACAAAATTCTTAAGGAGAGAATTGTAATGAAGAAGTGGAGTTTACTAGGAGTTATATTTTCTATCATTCTTGTATTAGCCGCATGTGGTGGTGCTAAGGAGACATCTCAGCAAGAAAAGTCTTCCGGTAGTAAAGGGAGTGAAACAACGGAAGCAAAAGAAGTTTCGATCCAACATAAATTTGGGGAAGTAGTTGTTAAGAAAAATCCTGAAAAAGTAGTTGTTTTTGACTTTGGTGTCTTAGATACCCTAGATGAATTAGGGGTTGAGGTTGCAGGTGTGCCACAAGCTATGATTCCTAGCTATTTGGAAAAATATGCAGATAAAAAATATACGAATGTCGGAAGCTTGAAAGAGCCTGACTTTGAAGCTATTCATGCCTTACAGCCGGATGTCATTTTTATCTCTGCACGCCAAGCTGAATTATATGATCAATTTGCAGAAATTGCCCCAACTGTTTTTATTGAATTAGACTTTACAAAATATATGGAATCTTTCGAGAAAAACATGAACTTAATTGGACAAATCTTTGGAAAAGAAGAGAAAGTGGCTAGTGAATTAAAAGAAATTAAAGCTGACATTGAAAAGTTAAATCAAAAAGCTACATCTTCGAATCAAAAAGGTTTAATTGTATTAACAAATGAAGGAAAAGTGAGTGCGTTCGGTCCAAATTCTCGTTATGGGTTTGTTCATGATGTATTTGGATTCGGTGCAGTAGATAAAGATATTGAAGTATCTACACATGGCCAAGTGGTAACATTTGAGTATATTATGGAGAAAAATCCAGATGTATTGTTTGTCATCGACCGTAATGTAGCCGTTGGTGGTGAAGCAGGTGCGAAAAAGACAATTGAAAACGAGCTTGTTCAAAAAACCAATGCATATAAAAACAACAAAATCGTTTACTTAGATGCAAATACTTGGTATTTAAGTGGCGGCGGATTAAAATCTATTAAATTAATGGCAGATGAAATTGAAGCAGCCCTATAAGATTACAGGCCAGGCATTTTAGCCTGGCTCTTGTTGTATGTTGATTTGCTACAGTGTAGTGATATTTTATAGTGAAAAAAACACGGAGGGATTTTCATGTTTTATCAAATTAAGAGGATTGTTGTAAAAGAAGGATTTGCCAATCAAGTGGTAGAGCGATTTTCAAAGCGAGGTGGACTATTGGAACAACAAGTCGGTTTTATTGATAAACAAGTTTTGGTGAAAAAGGTGCGTCGCGGTGATGAGGAAGTGATGGTCGTAATTCGCTGGGAGTCTGAAGAAGATTGGAAAAACTGGGAGATGAGTCCTGAACATATTGCTGGTCATAAGGCAAATCGTGGAATCCCTAAACCAGAATATATTCTCGAATCGAGCCAAGATCTTTATTATACAGCAACTAGTGAAGGACAGAACCAATAAAAGATCCCTTACTAATAAGTAGTGTTTTTTCAGATGGTGGGGGCAAAGTTGAAAATAGAAATCATCCATTGAAATAGTGAACAAAAGCTTGGAAGCTCATTATTCCAAGCTTTTTATACATAACAAAAAATGCTTGTTACCATTTGATTGTGCTGGAGATTGTTTTTATTTTGTGTAGCGGTTGGCATAGCTAGAGGCGACGAAGGCGTCTGGTTTGATTTTCGGTTCGACACCCATGGATTCCATTCTTGTAACCATTTCTTTCACAAATTCACTTGTTTTATTTCTTTTTCCTGCTCCGATGTCGATATGACCTTCGATCGTAAAGGAGGCCCCATCATAAATATGTGGAAGAACGAGGTTAATTAATGTATTTTTTCTTTCCGAGGTAAATAAGGAAACGATTTCTTCGGTCAATGACAGTTCTAGAGAAATTCGCTCATGTAATTGCGTCATTTTCCTTGGAACAATGACCTTTCTTATACAGGCCCATACGCCCTTTCCCACATTCTGAATGACAATTCCGGTAATAAATGTGGTTTGGGATTTATGAACCTGTGAATCTGTTCCAATCATTAGGCGATAATTCCCGCATGGGTCACTACTTATAAATTCTACAATTCTCTCAAAAACCTGTTCAAAGGACATCTGTGTTTCTTGAAGATTTTTAAATAAAAGGCCGGTGGCCCTGGGATGATTCATAAGTGATACACCACATCTTTCCCTTTGATGTTTATTACTTTATTTTATGGAAAGAGATTGTTTAGCGTGCAGAGTGATTATCATAGTGCTTGTCCTTGATGATTACTTTAGAGAGATATTGACTAAGTTTACGGAGCAGTAATCGTTTATCTACCCACAATTGTTAACCAATATTAAAATTTGGTTGACAAAATATCTTTCTATTATTATGTTAAAAATATGAAAATTGAATCTGAAGTGGGGTATGAATTATGAAGTTTAGGGCTCTTGATCTAACACTTGTCAGTTTATTTGTTGCACTTATGGCCGTTGGTGCAAATATTACTACGATTGCACCATTTTTACAGGTTGGTGGTGTTCCAATCACCTTGCAAACGTTTTTTGCTATTTTATCAGGGTTAATTTTGGGTAGCCGCTTGGGTGCTATTGCTATGATCGTTTACGCGATGCTTGGAATGGTAGGAGCCCCTGTTTTTGCTGGGTTTTTTGGTGGAATTGGGATTATACTGAGACCTACCTTTGGCTTTATTATTTCATATATATTTGCGGCATATATTACAGGAAAAATTGTCGAAAAGAAAAAAAGTCTACCAGCATTTATTTTGGCAGCATTGATTGGAACAGCCATCAATTATGTGTTCGGTACAAACTGGATGTACTATGCCTACAAGCTTTGGGCAGCTGCTCCAGAAGGTTTTAGCTATAAATTGGCATGGCTATGGATGGTTCCCCCACTGCCAAAGGATATTATTCTATCCATCGTTGCGGGAACTGTAGCGTTCAAACTCGAAAAAAACCTCCTTTCAAAAGGACATTTCAAAACATTAAAAAATGCGTCATAATAAAAGGGGCTGTCCAGAAAGTCGTTTTTTCGTCTTCTGGAAGCCCCTTTTCATCGGAAAGAATGTTTTTCGATTTCTAGATAGGTTTAAGCACCATTTTCCTAGCGGTGTAATCCCCCAATAATCATCATCCCAGTCTCTTTGTATTTCCATTGGACAGAATACAAGCCAAACGTTGCTGTTTAGGATGTGATTTTTGATAATTCTAAAATTTGGTATATTAACATACTTTTTTTACTATATTGGACATTTATACTTTTTGGACATTTTTTAGTAGATAACGCCTAATTGGAAAGTCTATACATTGCCATAATTAAAATAATTTGATAAATTATTACGGTATTTACTAAATAGAGCAAGGGGGAGATGGAATGAAAGTAATAGAAACGTTCATTGGTGAAGCAAACGCGTTACTATGGTCCTATATCTTGATTATTTTGCTAGTCGGTTCGGGTCTTTATTTTACTATAAGAACAAAATTTGTCCAATTTGGGATGATCGGTGAAATGTTTCGCCTGATGGGCGAAGGTTCTAAAGGGGACAATAAAGGTATATCATCTTTTCAGGCATTCTGTATTAGTACGGCTTCTCGTGTGGGAACTGGTAACTTGGCCGGTGTAGCTATTGCTATTACAACTGGGGGGCCTGGGGCCGTTTTTTGGATGTGGCTCATTGCGATCATCGGATCTGCTTCAGCCTTTATCGAAGCAACACTTGCGCAAATCTATAAAGTAAAGGATGGAGACACGTACCGCGGTGGTCCAGCCTATTATATGGAAAAGGCTTTGAATGCTCGCTGGATGGGGATTACATTTGCTGTCTTAATCTCGTTAACATTCGGATTGGCCTTTAACTCAGTACAGGCAAATACGATTACTAGTTCATTAAATAATTCTTTTGGGATTGATAAAGCTTTAATCGCTGTTGTATTATCCATCATTACTGCTATCATCATTTTCGGTGGACTTAAAAGAGTAGCTAAAGTGGCAGAATGGATGGTGCCAGTCATGGCTGGAGCCTATATTCTTTGTGCACTTTATATTATGATTACGAATATTACAGAACTTCCAGGCGTTCTAAAATTAATCTTCGAAGGTGCCTTTGGGTTTAACCAAGTTGCAGGTGGAGCTTTGGGAGCAGCGATGATGAACGGAATTAAACGCGGGCTGTTCTCGAATGAAGCAGGTATGGGTAGTGCACCTAATGCCGCAGCTACAGCAGAAGTTAGCCATCCGGTTAAACAAGGATTGATTCAAGCACTAGGTGTTTTCTTTGATACACTTGTGGTCTGCAGTTGTACAGCATTTATCATCCTTTTATCAGGTTTATATACATCTAAAGAAAGTGACGGTATCGTCTTAACTCAAAACGCTCTTGAAGGTTCATTAGGTTCATGGGCTGGAATCTTCCTTGCTTTTATCGTTTTCTTATTTGCGTTTAGTTCTGTAGTAGGTAACTACTATTATGGAGAATCAAATATTGAATTTATTAAAAATAATAAATTGGTTCTAAATCTTTACCGCACAGCTGTTGTTGGTATGGTAGCATTTGGTTCCGTGGCAGAGTTAAGCTTTGTATGGAATCTAGCTGATTTATTCATGGCACTTATGGCTATTATCAATTTAATTGCCATCTTGTTGCTCGGAAAAATTGCCTTTGCTGCTCTAGCTGACTATAAAAAACAAAAGGCTGCAGGGAAGAATCCTGTATTCTATACAACGAATATAAAAGGTATTAAAAATGTGGAAGCGTGGGAAAACGCTCCAGCTCAGCAGGGCAATAAACAGAACCTGGGTTAAGGACAAAAGAATCTTAGCTACTTTACAAAACTAAAAAGGCATTTCTACCTTTGTTAGGTGGAAATGCCTTTTTCCTTTTTGGCGGGTATGTTGTGGTTGTTTTGCTTGATTTCCTGCTTATTTTTCAGATAGAAGATGGAAGTCATGATTATGGTCAAGCCTCCGTAAAGGGCACACATGAGCTGCAAGCCAATTAGATCTAACAAGAACCCGGTGATGAGAAGAACGATTTGAAAGATGATTCGGTCAAGCATATTACGGAAGGAGAAAAATCTCCCGTGAAAATCTTTAGGAACTTTCGTTTGAAAAATGGTGGCAGCTGTCGGGAAAAAGCAGCCAACCGAAAACCCAAATATGACAAACGCTATTATTGTTATGATTGGGATGTTGGCCAAATATAAAAGAAACTGAGATAACCCAATCAGAAACGCACTGCTAAACAAAATGGTATACGGGGAACTTTTGCTACTAATTTGCTTGATCATAAATGCCCCTAGCATAAAGGATATCCCTTCTGCGGTATAGATCCAGCCCTTGATTGCGGAACTTTCCTGGAGTTCACTGATATTGATGACCAACAGGTTAAAGCCCCCTAAAAATAGTAGAGGAATAAGTGACAAGAGAAGAGTCATAAAGACAATCGGAAGTCCTTGAATAACGGGAAATACGTCTTTAAAGCTCGTTTTCTCTTGAGGACTTGTTTTTTCAAGACGGCTCTCTTCCTTCATCCTTTCAGCTTTTTTCGTTTCTGTCGATAGTGCCTGTTTGGTATTCGGTTCATCAATGTTTAAAAAACAAGTAAGAATGAATAGAATGATATAAGCCACCAAAGAGCCCGTATATATCATTGATAAGGGAAGAGCTACAAGCAATACCCCTGCAAGTGCAGTTCCGATAATCCGTGATAATGTTGCTACATTCATATGAACTCCATTTAACTGAAGTAATTCTCTGTCAGCCACAATAAG
The DNA here is from genome assembly GCF_010614825.1 of Neobacillus sedimentimangrovi. Classification (NCBI taxonomy): domain Bacteria; kingdom Bacillati; phylum Bacillota; class Bacilli; order Caryophanales; family Bacillaceae; genus Neobacillus; species Neobacillus sedimentimangrovi. The sequence goes on along the minus strand of NZ_JAAFZF010000012.1, from coordinate 51,676 downwards.
AGGGATTGCTGCTTGCAATGCAGGAAAATAGAATGCGGCAGAAGTTTGAATTAAGACAGAAAAGACGAGCATCCACCAAATGGAGCCGGTTGAAATCGCAATAAACATAAAAATGACACTAATGATTCGGACAAATCCGGAAATTAGCATCACCATTTTTTTGCTGATTTGATCTGTCAATCTGCCTGCATATGGTCCAACAGCAATACCAGCAACCAATCCCCCTGCAAGAAGAAGTGATTTTATAAAATCAGAAGGCACCTTCTCCTGCATAAACTCCAAATTCCCAATCACCCCAAGCCATAAACCAAGACCAGCCACAAATTCCCCCGTTAATATAATCCACACATTCCGATTTCTCCACATATCTAGCGCCTCACGTTCATCTATTCTATAACCCTATGCCTTTCAAAGATACAACAATATTCGAAATAATACAATAAAGGTGTCTGGCAATGCTCAGGGACATTTCCTTGTTTTGTCTGTCTAAGGTGGACATGGACTGCCAGTCCAAATCATACATACTATAAAATAATTTGTATTTAGGTTGTTATGTTTTGTCTAATGACATTTGTTGGATAAGAGGTATAATCGGAAGTATCTGAATATTTTTACATCTGAGTAATGGGGTTTTAGTTGGTACTTCAATGCTGGTAAGTTGTCTCCCTGCTGCTTCAGTTCTTTCAGGTGCATGTCTATATGAACTCCTAGAGATTACATGGTAAGAGATAAACGCAGTTTTTATTACCTTATTAAAAAAAGGAGTGTTTTAATCATGCAAAAACAAAAGTTGTTAATTAATGGGGAAAGATTGAAAAAGGAACTGGAACGATTTGCTGAATTTGGAAAGACAGAAAATAATGGTGTAACTAGGCTGGCATTATCAGAAGAAGATCGTAGGGCAAGAGATTATTTCCGCTCTTGCTGTGAGGAATTGGGAATGTCAGTCAAGGTCGATGATATGGGATGTATGTACGCCACGCTTGAAGGGACTGAAAATAAACCACCAATTCTGATTGGCTCCCATCTCGATTCTGTAAAAAAAGGCGGACGGTTTGATGGGGTTCTGGGAGTAGTTGCTGGTTTGGAAGTTGTTAGAACCCTTGTTGAAAACAACATTAAACCCAAAATCCCTATTACTGTTGTGAACTTTACCAATGAAGAAGGTGCGAGGTTTGAGCCGTCAATGATGGCCTCAGGTGTGCTCGCTGGTAAATTTGATAAATCAGTCATGTTGAAAAAGAAAGATGCTTCAGGGACTACTTTTGAGGAAGCTTTAAAAGCCATTGGCTACGCTGGAGAAGAGGAAAATCGTCTAAAAGAGGCCACAGCCTTAATCGAAATGCATATTGAACAAGGTCCAATTTTAGAGGCAGAAGGACTTTCCATTGGTGTGGTTGAGTGTGTGGTAGGTATGGCCTGCTATGAAATTGAAGTGACCGGAGAATCGGATCATGCTGGTACCACTCCTATGCATATGCGTAAGGATGCGCTTTTTGCAGCAAACAATCTTATCAATGATATTCGCAAACGCTTAGGGTCTCTGGATAAAGATTTGGTGTATACCATTGGCCGGGTTAATGTCTATCCAAGTATCCATACGGTAATTCCAAATAAGGTAGTGTTTACACTTGAAGCTCGTCATAAAGATATGGAAATTGTCAACACCGTTAAGGATTTCATTCAAGGGCTTCCAAACCTGGGGATTAACGAGGGCTGTGAGGTAAAAACAACGAAACTATGGGAACGCGATACCGTGTGGTTCAAGCCAGAACTATGTGACCTCGTAGAACAGTCAGCTCAGTCGCTTGGGTACTCACACAGAAGAATGGTCAGTGGAGCAGGACATGATGCACAGTTCATTGCTAGTTTGGTCCCTTCTGTCATGCTATTCGTTCCAAGCATAAATGGTAAAAGTCATTGTGAAGAAGAACTGACCACATGGGAAGACTGTGAAAAAGGAGTAAACGTCGTATTGGATTCCGTTCTAAGTCTTTTATCTAAATAAAATCAATTAAAATTACCAGAATATTTAATGTGTCTAAAGATCGTTTGGGTATTACTCTCAAATAAATATAATAAATAGGTGAATGCGTTTACAGAGATTTTGGGAGTATATTGTGTTTTTTTACAAAATGTTTAAGATGAATCTTGTAATTAGTTTTGCCAATCGTATTTTCAGGAGGATCAACATGATTACAAATATTGCAACAGTAGCTGTTTATGTGGACGACCAACAAAAGGCAAAGAATTTTTGGACAGAAAAGGTTGGATTTGAAGTTAAGGCAGAGTTTCCAATGGGCCCTAATGCCTTCTGGCTTGAGGTCGCGCCTCCTAACGCAGAGTCTCATTTAGTCCTTTATCCTAAATCCATGATGCCGGGTCATGAAAATATGAAAGCATCGATTGTTTTTAAATGCAAAAACATTATGGAACTGTATGAAAACATGAAAGCAAAAGGTGTTCAGTTTAAGGGTGAACCGCAAACGATGCAATGGGGTTCATTCGTCCAGTTTATTGACGAAGACGGAAATGAGTTTTTATTGAAAGAATAATCACTAGAACAGAGGATCAAAGAAACTACAATTCTTTGGTCCTTTTTTTATAAAAAATAATCAAACGTTTGATTAGATAACGGTAGTCTGGGGAATTAAGGATTTTTTATGGTTAATCAAATGTTTGATTAAATTGTTCATTAACCAAACGTTCGATTAAGTTTTTCTTTGCTAATCAAACGATTGATGAAAAAAACTAATAGCCTGTTACTATTAGGCTTAAAGTTGGGAAATAAAAGATATTAAAATTGCGAATTGACAAAAAATGCATTTAATAATACTATAAAATTATTAAGTAAATTAACTTAATTAACTATTAATTGAATTTTGAAAACGTTTCCTAAAAATGTCGTTTTTATCAAAGGGGGAGAAAAATGAAGAAGTGGCTTGGTATTGCTGTGACAGCGGCACTTACTCTTGGTTCATTGGCAGGGTGTGCAAGCGGTAAAGAAGAAACAAACAAAGTCGTTGGGAGAAATGGTGAAAAGATAACTTATTGGGCTCCTTTCTCTGGTGCAGACGGTCCACGTATGAAGCAGATTGTGGAAAACTATAATCAATCTCAAGATAAGTATAATGTGGATTTACAAATTGTTCCACAGTCAGAATATTATAAAACAGTAGACCTTGCCTTGTCTGGTCAAAAAAATGCTCCTGATCTACTAATTATGCATACAGACCAGTTAAAGAATTATGCAGATAAAAATTTGTTGAAAGACTTAAGCGATACGATAGAAAAAACGGGCGTTAAAGAAGAAGATTATTCTGAAACGGCTTGGAATGCTGGAAAAATTAATGGCAAACAGTATTCGATTCCATTAGATATCCATCCATTAATCATGTATTACAATAAAGATTTATTTAAGGAAGCAGGACTAGATCCAGAGAAGCCACCAACCAATCGGGAAGAATTTGTGGAAGCTGCTAAAAAGTTGACAGATCCATCTAAAAATCAATACGGATTTGTGGTACCAACGCTATGGCCAAACCAATTTATTTTTCCAACCATTTTATTTCAAAATGGTGGTGAGTTAATGAAGGATGGAAAGCCAAACTACAATAGTCCGGAAGCAGTTGAAGCATTAACATTCTATCGTGATTTGATTTATAAAGAAAAAGTCTCTCCTAAAAATGTACAGCAAGATGGTGAAGTAACTTTATTCCTTCAAGGGAAAAATGCGATGCATTTAAATGGCCCTTGGATGATGGAACAATGGGATAAAGCTGGTATCAACTATGGTGTTGCGCCTGTTCCTCAATTAGGAACAAAGCAACAAGCTGTTTATGCTAATGGACATAATTTTGTGATCCCTGCCTCTGTAAAAGATGCGAAAAAGTTAAATGGTATTACTGACTTCTTAAAATACGTAGCTGAAAATACGATGGAGTGGGCGAAATCGGGACAAGCTCCAGCCTCCAAAGCGATCTATGAACAAAGTGAAGAATTTAAACAAATGAAGCAACAGCCTATTGTGGCTTCTGAATTTGAATATGCTAAGTTTGCTCCTGTTATTTCTAACTGGGGACAATTATCAGATCCGCTTTGGGCAGAAATTAACCTTGCACTATTAGATAAGAAGGATCCACAAAAAGCATTAGATGATGCCAATAAAAAGGCTGAACAATTATTAAATAAGTAAATCTAAAAGGAGGCGGACGGGTGGTATGAAAACCTGCCTGTCTCTTTTTATTTATTATGAAAGCAATTTTTATCGCAGTTGAAAGGAGGAAAATGAATGAGGAAATCAAGCTGGAAATCCCAATTGACATCAAGCCTTTTTGTTCTCCCTTATTTGTTTTTATTTATTGTTTTTCTTTTAATTCCTATTGGTTATGGTGCTTGGATTAGTTTGCATAATTGGGATTTATTAAATCCAGTTTACCAATTTGTTGGATTCAAAAATTACACTAAAATCTTTGATTCAGATTCCTATTTAAATGACTTATTTTTTGAAGGACTAAAAAATACCTTTCAATTCGTTGTGTATAGTGTTCCTTTATTAGTGGTTGTAGGCTTAGGACTAGCATTATTAGTAAATGCACTGCCTAGTAAAATCAAGGGATTTTTCCGAACGGTTTATTTTATCCCTTATGCTGTTTCTGTTTCCATCGTTGCAATTATTTGGTTATGGATCCTTGATACAAACAGTGGATTAATTAATCAGTACTTGCAAAAATGGAATATTCCGATGATTCCTTGGCTGACGGAAATGCCTTGGGCTTGGGTTTCACTAGTCATGGCAACACTCTGGTGGACGATTGGTTTCAATATGGTCATCTTTATCAATGCATTAAATGATGTTCCAGAGGAGCTGTATGAAGCAGGATCACTTGATGGGGCATCACGCTGGCAGCGATTGATTTATATTACATTGCCAAGCATTAAACCGACCATGTTGTTTGTTTTCATTACATCTACGATCGCCTCCTTTAATATATACGGTCAACCATTCTTGATGACACGAGGAGGTCCTGGCACTGAAACAAAGGTGCTATTAATGAACATAGTAGACGAAGCATTTGAACAGCGACAATTGGGAAATGCAGCAGCTATGTCTATATTAATGGCATTAATCATGATAATTATTTCAGTTTTACAATTTAGAATCTCGAATCGAAAGGAGTAGAACAGCATGGAAAATAAAATGTTAAAGCTTATTATAGTCATTGTTGCAATTATTGTGGGCTTGATTTTTATCGTACCTATATTCTGGATGCTGGCTACTTCCTTTAAAACGGATCAGGAAGCATTTACAGCAGGTGTAAAGTGGTTCCCCAAAGTATTTACTCTTGAAAATTATCAATACATATTGGAAGGAAATACCGATACACCTGTACTGAAATGGATGGGTAATTCCATTTTTGTAGGGATTGTAGGTACTTTAATTGTTCTCTTTGTGGATACACTGGCAGCATACGGCCTTGCTCGCTTAGATGTACCATTTAAGAAAACTCTTATTAGCATTTTTATTGGGTCGTTGACAATTCCGTGGGTTATTACATTTTTACCATTATATATGGAGTTTAGCACTTTAGGGCTATTAGATACTTATGCAGTCTTAATTCTTCCTTACTCGGCTAATGCTTTTGGAGTTTTTCTACTTTATCAATATTTTCGTGGTTTCCCAAAGGAACTGGAAGAAGCAGCATTTCTTGACGGGGCAAATAAATGGCAAGTTTTTGTGAAAGTCGTTCTGCCTTCAGCAAGGCCGGTTATCTGGACGTTAGCAATTTATACGTTTATGAGTATCTATAACGACTTCCTGTGGCCGCTTGTCACAACAAATTCGCCAGAAATGAGAACCATTACAACCGGAATTGCCATTATGCAGCAAGGAAGCTTTGTATCATCTCCTGGAAGGCTGATGGCTTTAACCTCTATTGCAACGATCCCAGCTGTACTATTGTTCATAATTGGACAACGCTCTTTCATTAAAGGTGTCAATCAAACAGGAATTAAATAGGATTAGGAAGGATGAAAAACGTGTCAATACCCCGTAATGAATATCCAAGACCTCAATTAGTTAGAAAAAATTGGTTGAATTTAAATGGTGAATGGCAATTTGCTTTTGATGATGAAAATATAGGTGTAAAGGAAAAATGGTTTCAGATAGTTCATCCGTTTAAACAAAAAATTATAGTTCCCTTTGCCTACCAAACAAAACTAAGTGGAATTAATGATCCATCATTTCATGACCATGTCTGGTACCGTCGTGAATTTACGGTTCCAAAGGAATGGAGCGGTCAAAAAATAATTCTCCATTTTGGAGCAGTGGACTACCGTGCTTGGGTATATGTAAATGGTCAGTATGCCGGATACCATGAAGGCGGTCATGTTTCTTTCTCTTTTGATATTACTGAACTATTAACTTGGGAAACTGAAACAATTGTAGTTAGAGTTGAGGATCCATCAAGGGATGAAACCATTCCTAGAGGAAAACAATTCTGGTTTGAAAAATCTGATTCGATTTGGTATACCCGGACAACTGGGATTTGGCAGACAGTTTGGTTAGAGCCCGTCAGTTCCACGAATATATCAAAATTAAGATTGACACCGGATATAGATCGTGGTGATATCATTGTCGAATTTGAGGTGAAAGGAAACTATTTAAATAAAAAGGCTGAAATTGAAATTGGTTTTAAGGGTGAAAAGGTTGTATTAGACACTATTGAAATATTTGAAGCTTACAATAAGCGTTCTATTAATCTTTATAACCGCCAGATTTTTAGAACATCTTTCCACCATGTGGGTTGGAATTGGACACCTGAATCTCCGAATCTTTTTGATATAAAAATTACTTTAAAAGATGACCAAGAAGTATTTGACGAGATAGATTCTTATTTCGGTATGAGGAAAATTCATATTGAAAATGGGATGGTCTATTTAAATAACAAGCCATATTATCAGAAATTAGTGCTTGACCAAGGATATTGGCCGGATGGATTGTTAACGGCTCCTACTGATGAGGATTTAAAAAAGGATATTGAACTAGCATTAGAAATGGGGTTTAATGGCTGCCGAAAACATCAAAAAGTAGAGGATCCACGTTTCTTTTATTGGGCAGACAAGTTAGGCTTTCTTGTTTGGGGGGAATGTCCCGCATCACCATCCTATAGTGAGGATGCTGCCTCCAGATTAACAAAAGAGTGGATTGAAATTATTGAAAGGGATTATAATCATCCATCGATAGTTGCTTGGGTACCGTTAAACGAAAGTTGGGGAGTTCCTTTTATTAAATTCAACAAACAGCAGCAGCACCATTCGTTAGCCATGTACCATTTAATTCACTCTCTTGACCCAACCCGTTTAGTCATTTCCAATGATGGCTGGGAACTCACGGTGACAGATATTTGCGCGATTCATAATTATAATCATGGATCGAGTGATGAAAAGGAAAAATATGAAGCGTTTAAAGAATCCTTGGCTACTAAGGAAAATCTTCTAAGGTCAAAGCCAGCAAATCGTGGAATTTATGCGGATGGCTTTGAACACAATGGAGAACCAATATTACTTACCGAATTTGGTGGTATTGGATTTAAAGTGGGAGAAAATAATGGCTGGGGTTATACATCTGTTAAGGATGAGCAGGAATTTATTGCTGACTATCGCAGAGTAATGGAAGCTGTCTATGCCTCACAAGCATTGCATGGTTATTGCTATACACAATTAACCGATGTAGAGCAAGAGATTAACGGTTTATTAACTTATCATAGAGAACCAAAATGCGAGTTGGAAAAAATTAGAGAAATTAATGAAATGTGGCATCCAAATGTAGTGAAGTTCTAAAAATGTTCTATCAAAGATTTTTTATTAAGAAAAATTTCTAATAATCCTTTCTCAAAAGCGTTCAGAAATAATCTTTTAATAAAGAGCGTTTTTGGAAAGAATGTTCTTTTGTATTTCTTCTCTAAACGATGGTTTTAACAGGTATTTTTTCATTTTGTGCTATGATGGTCTAGAACGAAACACAGACAGTTTTTTTAAATGAAACTAATTTCACAATACAATAAACAAGGAGAAAAGGGTTGAAGAAATTTGAGTTTCGAGGCAAAAACCGGCAGCTTTGAAAAAATGAAGCAGCTGAATCAATCAACGGTTTTGAACATGATACGTATGAGGGAACCGATTTCAAGGGCAGAAATTGCTAAGTTAACAAAGTTAACTCCCCCAACCGTTAGTTCTTTAGTGAATGAATTGATTCAAAAAAATCTTGTTACAGAAGAAGAAGCCCCTAGTTCCAAGGCTGGAGGCAGAAAACCAATCATGCTTCGTATCAATTATTCTGCCTACTATATCGTAGGTGTCTATGCGGCAGCCGAGATTATTCGTGTCATTTTGACTACCATGGATGGGAAAATTATATCTGATTATTGTAAGGAAATGACTGAACTTCCTTCTAAACATGAATTTTTAAATTTGGTCATAGAGAGTATCCATTATGTGCTTAATCATACAACAATCGATAAAAGTCTAATTTTAGGAATAGGTTTTGCCATGCATGGTTTAGTGAACCCAAATGAAGGTTTAGCGATCTTTTCACCGCATTTGCAATTAGAAAATATTCCAATCAAAGATTGTTTGGAAGAAGAATTTGATATTCCTGTTTTTGTTGAAAATGATGTTCGGGCGCTAGCTTTAGCAGAAAGCTGGTTTGGCCAAGGAAAAGATGTTTCAGACTTCGTCTGTATAAGTGTAGGACGGGGTATTGGTTCTGGCATTTTTATAAATAGTGAAATTTATAAAAGTTCCTTTAATACGGGAGGGGAAATTGGACATACGATTATAGATGTGAATGGACCGAAATGCCAATGTGGAAATCATGGGTGCTTAGAGGCTTATGCATCGGAAACGGCTATTCTTAGTAAGGTTAAAAGTGAACTAAACAATTATCCCGATTCCATTCTTTTTCAATGGGTTAAGAACGGTAAAAAGGAACTTTCTTTAAATTTGGTATTTGATGCAGCAAGGTCAGGAGATGAATTAGCAGCTTCTATTTTGGTTGAAACGGGTCGCTCTTTAGGTTTAGCGGCAGCTAATATGATTAATATTCTTAAACCATCAAAACTAATCTTGGAAGGAAATATTTTTTTAGAGGATAAATATGTTTTAGATCCACTTAAACAGATGATTAACAAATATACCTTTAAAAGTCCTCATGAGGAAATTTCAGTTGTTTGTTCAAAATTAGGGAAAACGGGAATGCCTCTAGGGGCAGTGACTCTAGTATTAAATAAACTTTTTAAGCCGGAAGAATAAAATTAGAAAGAGCTTAATGAGAATAGATTCATTAGCTCTTTTTTTGTGATTTTAGTAAAAGTTTTACTAAAATTATTGAATGATTTTACTGAGGGAAGTAGAATATATGTATAATTAATAGATTGTGAGGGTTGAAAAATGAACATTCTCCCCCTGAACAAAACATTTTTAGACTTATATGGAGTTTTACCAAAACAGGCGTTTTTTGCTCCAGGCAGGATTAATTTGATTGGTGAACACACTGACTATAATGGTGGTCATGTATTTCCTTGTGCCATTACTTATGGAACTTATGCAGTTGTACGGAAAAGGGAGGATCAGCTCGTTCGTTTATACTCAGAAAATTTTCCAAACAAAGGAATTATTGAGTTTCAACTAAACGAGTTGGATTATGACAAAGATCATGATTGGGCCAATTATCCTAAGGGGATGATCCGATATATCATCGAGGCGGGTTATCAGATCCCCAATGGTTTTGAATGTGTGATTAAAGGAAACATTCCAAACGGTGCTGGCCTATCATCCTCTGCTTCGATTGAATTATTAACGGGTGTTCTACTGGATGGTTTGTTCCAATTAGGAATTCCACGCCTTGATTTAATTAAAATTGGCAAGCGGGTTGAAAATGAATTTATCGGTGTTAACAGTGGAATCATGGATCAATTCGCTATTGGAATGGGAAAAGAGAAGGCGGGTATTTTACTAGATTGTCAGACACTAAAATATGTATATGCACCAATTCAGCTTGATCACCACAAAATCATTATTATGAATACAAACAAGCGCAGAGAGTTGGCGGATTCGAAATACAATGAACGCCGTAGCGAATGTGAAGAGGCGCTGAGACAGCTTCAGCAAAAGCTTTCTATTGAAGCACTTGGACAGCTATCTGAACAAGAATTTGAAGACAATAAACATCTTATTACGAATGAAGTGGTTCGCAAGCGTGCTAGGCATGCAGTTTATGAAAATAGAAGAACGATAAAAGCGCTTAAGGAATTAAAAGCAGGGAACTTGGTCGGGTTCGGTCAGCTGATGAACCAGTCGCATCTTTCGTTACGCGATGATTACGAGGTGACAGGTGTCGAATTGGACAGTTTAGTTGAAGCCGCGTGGCAACAACCGGGCGTCCTTGGTGCACGAATGACCGGTGCTGGTTTTGGTGGCTGTGCCATCGCGATTGTAGCTAATGAAGAGGTAGAAAATTTTATCGCAAGTGTAGGGGCGGCATATCGAGAAAAGATTGGCTATGAAGCTGAGTTTTATGTGGCTAATATTGGTGACGGTGCCAAAGAAATCGAAATGGAGGCTGTTGATGAATGAGTATTCTTGTTTTAGGCGGAGCAGGCTATATCGGCTCACATGCTGTATATCAATTAATCGATCAAGGACATGAAGTGGTAGTGATTGATAACTTGCAAACTGGCCACAGGAAAGCTATTCACCCAATGGCTCATTTTTATCTAGGAGATATCCGTAACCGTGAGTTTATGAGGTCTGTTTTTGAAAAAGAAAAGATAGAGGCCATTATGCATTTTGCTGCTAATTCCCTTGTCGGAGAATCGATGATAGAGCCGCTGAAATACTTTGACAACAATGTGTATGGAACACAAATTGTTCTCGAAATGATGAAGGAATATGGCGTGAAGTTTATTGTATTCTCGTCAACAGCTGCTGTTTATGGAGAACAGGAAGTGATGCCAATTTCAGAAAACGCTGTCACACTTCCAACCAATACCTATGGAGAAACAAAACTTGCGATGGAAAAAATGATGGCCTGGTGTGAAAAAGCATTTGACCTTAAGTATGTTTCACTAAGGTATTTCAATGTAGCTGGGGCAAGAGAGGACGGACAAATCGGCGAAGATCACAACCCTGAAACCCATTTAATTCCAGTTGTGTTGGAAGCGGCTTTAGGAAAGAGACCAGCGATAACGGTGTTTGGGGAGGATTATGACACTCCAGACGGTACATGCATCCGTGATTATATTCATGTGGAAGACTTGATTGCTGCCCATATTTTAGCGCTCCAGTACTTACAAAATGGCGGAGAAAGCAATATTTTTAACCTCGGATCAAGTCAAGGGTTTTCCGTAAAAGAGATCATTGAAACGGCAAAAGAGGTTACGGGTATAAATATTCCAGTTCAAGTGGGGGAACGTCGTGCCGGTGATCCAAGTACTTTAATTGCTTCATCTGAAAAGGCGAGACAAATTCTTGGTTGGAATCCGAAAAAGACTTCTATCAATCAAATCATTCGTGATGCCTGGAACTGGCACCAGCACCATCCGAATGGTTATGAGGGGTGAGGAGTATGATTCACGGTCTCATTCAACAGCTCATAAACCAGGCACTTGCCACCCAATTAATCGAGCGGGAAGATGAGATTTATGCAAGAAACCAAGTTTTGGCACTATTACAGATGACGGAGTTTATCGAAAATGATGGAGAAACCAATCTAGAGATTCCCGAATTGTTGGAGAAGATCACGGATTATGCCTGTGAACAAGGAATAATCGAAGATATCTTTGATGAAAAGGAAATTTTCTCAAGCAAAATTATGAATTGTTTCCTTCCTCGACCATCTGAGGTGAACAAGCTTTTTTATGAAAAATATCAGCAGAATCCTGAAGCAGCAACAAAGTTTTTCTATGAACTAAGCAAAAATAGCAACTACATTCAAATGAAGCGGATTCGCAAAAATATGGAGTATCAAGTGGCAACAGAATTCGGTGAGCTGGATATTACCATTAATCTTTCTAAGCCGGAAAAAGACCCGAAAAGCATTGTCCGCGAGCAGGAGGTACAGCAAACAGCTTATCCAAAATGTCTTCTTTGTATTGAAAATGAAGGCTATGCCGGGAGAATGGGACATCCTGCCCGCTCCAATCATCGAATGATACGAGTGAATCTGTTGGACCAGACTTGGTATTTGCAATATTCACCATATGTGTATTACAACGAGCATTGTATCGTCCTATCTGAAAACCATTCTGAAATGAAAATTAATGAAGAAACCTTTTTGCAGCTGTTAACCTTTGTTGAACAGTTCCCGCATTATTTCTTAGGTTCTAATGCGGATTTGCCGATTGTGGGTGGGTCGATTCTTTCTCATGATCATTATCAGGGCGGGAATTATGAATTTGCGATGGCGAAAGCTCCGGATGAGTGGCATTTTGAAATGGCTAGGTTTCCATCTGTTCAATGTGCTGTTGTAAAATGGCCGATGTCTGTTATTCGCCTTCGTTCTAGACAAATAAACCCGCTTGTCCAGGCGGCCGGACATATCCTTTCAAAGTGGAAAAATTATAGTGATGAAGCACTGGATATTATCGCATGGACTGGTGAGACACCACATAATACGATTACCCCGATCGCACGCAAAAAGGGAGAACGATATGAGCTGGACTTGGTTCTTCGCAATAACCGGACGAGTGCCGAGCATCCGTTAGGTATTTTTCACCCTCATGCGGATGTTCATCATATTAAGAAAGAAAACATCGGTCTAATTGAGGTAATGGGGCTAGCTGTTTTGCCTGCGCGCTTAAAGGAGGAGCTAGCAGAAGTCGAAAATTACATCCTAGGAAAATCAAGTTTGGTTGCCGATTATCATAGGGAATGGGCGGAACAGTTAAAAGCTCGTTTTGGTGCATCTGTGAATGAATTCAATGTACAATCCATTGTCAGAGAAGCAGTCGGAAACAAATTTTTAAGAGTGTTGGAGGATGCGGGGGTATTTAAAAGAGATGAAGCAGGAACCGCAGGATTTAAACGGTTTATTCAAGCATTATCTTGATTAAAAAATGGGGTGATAAATCAGTGAAATTGGTAGAGCGGGAATTTGGTCATTACTATGGTGAGCCGGTGATGGAGTATACATTAACGAATGATTCAGGAATGTCCGTTTCTTGTTTGAATTATGGATGTACCATTACAAAGATCATCGTACCTGACCGCAATGGTAAGTTTGAAAATGTAGTTCTTGGTTTTGATACTTTGGAAGAGTATGTAGATTTCTCACCTTACTTTGGGTCAGTGATAGGACGTGTAGCAGGACGGATAAAATATGCTGCGTTTGAGTTGGATGGGGTAGAATACAAACTGGCAGCAAATGAGTTTCCGAATCATTTACATGGCGGAAGAAAAGGGTTTGATAAAAGGATCTGGAAAACTGAACCGGTTGAACAAGAAGATGCGGTTGGCATACGATATACTTACTTAAGTCTAGATGGAGAAGAAGGCTATCCCGGAAATTTGGAAATAAATATTCTTTATCTTTTATCGAATACGAATGAGTTGTGCATTACCTATGAGGCTAGGACGGATCGAAAAACATTGGTAAACTTAACGAATCATTCATATTTTAACCTAAGCGGCAATTTAAAACGAGACTGTACGGATCATATTCTTCAATTAGATAGTGAACGTTTTTTAGAGCTTGGTTATGATTTGATTCCTACAGGGAAAATTATCGAATCAAAGAATACCCCATTTGATTTTAATCAAGGACGCCTATTAAAGTCAGGGATAAAATCTTCCCATCCGCAAAATGTACTGGTCGGAAACGGCTACGACCACCCGCTTTTTTTTGCAAAAAAAGGGGAAAATACCATCACGCTAAGTGAGAAAGAAAGTGGAAGGTCACTTATGATTACAACGGATCAACCATGTGTGGTTCTTTATACAAGTAATCAGCTGAGTGGCTCATTTTCCATATCAGGTGTCCCTGCGAGGAATTATCTTGGGGTATGTCTTGAAACACAAGGTCTTCCGGATGCGATCCATCATCCGAATTTTCCATCCATCATATTAAATCCGGAAGATGTTTATCAATCTACAACAAGGTATCGTTTTTTTGCTAATACAATAGGAGTTTGATTATGGCGACCATTAAAGATATTGCTAAAAAAGCAGGCGTGTCAATTGCTACCGTATCAAGGGTGCTGAATTATGATACGACGCTTTCTGTCAGTGATGAAACGAAAAAAAGAATTTTTGAGGCGGCAGAAGAACTAAATTATAAGAAAAAATCCGGTGTGCGCAAATCGGAATTTGGAAAAATTGCGCTCATTCAATGGTATACCGAAAAAGAAGAGCTGGAAGATTTGTATTACATGTCGATTCGGCTTGGGGTGGAAAATCGCTGCCGTCATCATGGTATACAATTGGTAAAATATTTTTATGACAGCCTTGAAGAATTAAAAGAGGAAGAGATTCAAGGTCTCATTGCAATCGGAAAATATAGTAGAAAGCAGGCCGAAGAACTATTTGCCTTATCGAGAAATCTAGTGTTTGTTGATTTTTCACCGGATGAGGATCAATATGATTCCGTAGTTACTGATTTGGATAGAGCTGCTGTGAAGGTTTTACATTATTTTCTGGAAAAAGGTCACAAACAGATTGGCTATATTGGGGGAAGAGAAGAGTTTAAAGACCAAACCTCTATGATTGAAGATCCAAGAGAACGGGCATTTAAGCGTTATTTAACAGAAAAAGGGCTATGGAATAACGCATTTATGTATGTAGGAACTTTTTCAGTGGACCAAGGCTATTCCCTTATGAAAAAAGCGATTCAAGATCATGGGGACAACCTTCCAACGGCATTTCTGGCTGGAAATGACCCGTTGGCCATCGGGGCGCTTAGAGCACTGTTGGAAGAGCAGATACCAGTACCTGAACGTGTAAATATTATTGGTATCAATGACATAAGTGTATCAAAATACGTGTTTCCTTCTTTAAGTACAGTAAAAGTTCACACGGAGTTAATGGGTGAGACAGCTGTTGATACACTGTTAGAAAGAATCGAAGGAAGGAAAATAGTCAAAAAAATCAATATCGCCACAGAGCTAATGATAAGAAACAGCAGTTTTTGAGTTAGTTTACTTTAAGATCTAAACCAAGTTAATAAGATAGAACCAACAACAAACCAATTTAAAACCTGAACGATGAAGGCTGACTTAAAAGGTCCTTAAAAAAACGACTTTATTAGGGTTCAGCCTATTTTTTTAGAAGATGTATTGGATATTTATCGGTAAATCTCGGGCCTCTTTGCAGGAGGCAATTTGTCAAGGGACCCCTAAAATTTATCTTTTTGTTCGGGTTTTTCCAACATGGACAATACGTATGTCAAAGCTTCTTTTTTCGGTTATTATCCTCTTCCTTCCATTGTTGGCGTTAATGATGTTCTGTATAATATTGGTATTCATCTGAGAGTGGGGGATACTTATGAGCAGATTGTCGATTACAGCCTATGTTGTAGGAATTGTGTGTTTTATAGTTAGCTGCTCGTTTGCGGTTTTTTACGGATATAAAGTCGTTACCCATCAGCTTCCAACTGAAGAAAAAGAGCTAAATAACGATCGATACCATTTTGTTTTGATTCCAGAAGAGTTAGATAATGATTATTGGAGATTAGTAGAAGAAGGAGCTAGGGCTGCTGCAAAGAAGTATGACGTTTTACTTGAATACACGGGACCACGTCAGGCAAATTTTGATGATCACCTTAAAACGATTGAAATGTCAGCAGCTGCAAAAGTGGATGGGATCATGACTCAGGGATTAAGTGATGAACAATTTAGTCCATTAATTAATCGAATTGTGGAAAAGGGGATACCCGTTATTACGGTTGATACTGATGCTGCTAATAGCAAGCGTTTGGCCTATATTGGAACGGATAATTATTATTCTGGATTTTTGGCTGGGAAAGCGCTGATTGCTGATACAAATGGACAAGCTAATGTAGCGATCATTACGGGGAGTTTTAATAAGAACCATCAAAGGCAGCGAGTCCAAGGCTTTAAAGATGCCATCCAATCGGAAAAGGGAATTCGAATTGTGGCCATAGAGGAATCTCAAATCAGCAGGGTACGTGCTTTTGAAAAAGCATATCAAATTCTTCAGGAGCATCCAGAGGTCACCGCCTTTTTCGGGACGAGTGCTTTAGATGGGATTGGTGTAGCAGAAGTAGTCGAAAAATTCAATAAACAAAAACGAATTTATATCATAGGATTTGATTTGCTGAAAGAAACACAGAAATATATCCGGAAGGGGACCATCCAGGCTACCGTTGTCCAGGAACCATTTGAAATGGGATATCGTGCTGTAAAGATGATGATTGAACTACGTGAAGGGAAAAAAGTGCCTTCAATCATTCATACAGCTACACGGATTTTGAGAAAAAATGATTTACCTCCTTATATGAACAATATTAAGGGGGTCAGATAAATGTTATTCCAAATTCGAACGAAACTACTCTTTTATTTTATCATTCTAGTTATTTTATTAACCTCTGTTGGTTTATTTTTTTACAAAAGCAGTGAAAAATTAGT
This sequence comes from Neobacillus sedimentimangrovi, assembly GCF_010614825.1. Classification (NCBI taxonomy): domain Bacteria; kingdom Bacillati; phylum Bacillota; class Bacilli; order Caryophanales; family Bacillaceae; genus Neobacillus; species Neobacillus sedimentimangrovi. The sequence continues at coordinate 35,036 of NZ_JAAFZF010000012.1, read as the reverse complement.
GACAGAGTATGAAGACAGCTTTGAGCGTTTTCTATTACTTAATGATATTTCTCAAAGAACCAATTTCATAACCGAAAAATTGCATGCATATATTCTAGATCAAGATATGACTTATCTAGAAGGCTATCGAAAAGAAAAACTAAGATTGATTAAGGACCAGAAACGCCTTGAGAAAATTATGGATTCGAATGATTTGACATTAAAAAATTATAAAAATTTAATTGATAGTTTCTTAGATGAATGTGATGCAACACTTGGCACTTTTCAAAAAGGTGAGATCAATTTATATTCGGAACATTATAATGAAGTGTTGAAAATTGCCTCTTTTCTTCATGAAAGCACATTAGTTCTATTAAATAATAAACTTACTGATTATCAAAAGTTCTTCAATCAAATGGAGCAGCAAAATGAATATTATCGGCGAATGTCTTTTTCTCTGTTTGCGGCAGCGTTTTTTCTAAGTGCCTTACTAGCATTATGGATCTCCGGAGGGATTACAAAACCTATTCGCTTACTATCTGAAGCGGCAAAGGAAATTTCAACAGGGAATTTGGCTGGGGAAGATATTAAAGTCACCACCAAAGATGAATTAAAACCGTTAACAGAGACGTTTAACCAAATGCGAGCAAACCTTCGTCGGCTTGTATTGGAAATTAAACAGCAATCGGAATTGGACCAGCTGCTGAAAGAATTAGAATTAAGAAACTTGCAAAATCAAATTAATCCGCATTTTTTGTTCAATACATTGAATACGGTTTCAAAAATGGCTTATTTGGAAGAAGCGGAAGAGACATCACGATTAATTGAAGCAGTAGCAGCGATTCTTCGATACAATCTTGGTGACATTAATCAGGCTACTTCCCTCCGCGAAGAAGTGAGAATTGTAAATGAGTATTTTTTTATTCAAAAAACAAGATTTGGGGAACGGATTCAATTTAAAACAAGTATTGAGGAAGATTGTTTGGATTTTGAGATTCCAAGACTAATATTGCAACCTCTCGTTGAGAACGCCTTCATTCATGGAGTAGAGTCCTATGAAGAAAATGGGGAAATTCATCTTAAAATCTACCGGAAAGATGACCGGATTCACATTGAAGTGATGGATAATGGACGGGGGATGGAGGAGTCTGTGAAAAGAAAGCTGCTTCAATTCATGAATCGTACGTCAACGGAGGGAACCTATGACCAATCAGAAACATCTAGAGGAAATTCCACTGGTATAGGGGTAAGAAATGTAATTAGAAGACTACAGCTTTTTTATCAGCAAAATGATTTGGTTGACATTGAATCCGAATTAAACCAGGGGACGAATTTTAGACTGATGATTCCTGTCTCTGATGAAGGGGGGAAAGACGATGTTAAAAATTCTAATCGTGGATGATGAGGTTCTTGAACGGAAAGCCTTATCGAAAATCATCAGTAATTCGAAGAAGGATGTAATGGTAATAGGGGAAGCTCCTAATGGAAGAATAGCCATTGAAATGGCTGATCAGTATAGACCCGATATTATTTTTATGGACATAAAAATGCCTGGAATCGATGGTGTACAAGCAGTAAAAGAAATAAAAAAATTTGCTCCTGACATTCGGTTTATTATGGTTTCCGCCTTTAATACATTTGAGTATGCAAAAGAGGTGATGCAACAAGGTGTGAAGGAATACATATTAAAACCTAGTAGAAAGGAGGATATCCTTTCTAGTTTACAGCGTGTGGCCGATGAGATCCTATTAGATCGCAGGAAAAAAGAGGAACAGGAGGAATTACGAAAGAATCTTGAACGAGCTGTATCGATTGCTCAGAAAGAGTGGGTTTCTTCTCTATTATTGAGCAGGGTGCAAGATATTTCTTTGGAAGAATGGGGGCAATTGTTAGGGGTAGAAATTACTTCGGCTTATATTATGTTATTTTTCATACAGCGACCAGGGGAAGCAGAGCTTAGCACTGCTGAAAAAGAGGAATGGTATCAGTGGCTAAAAAAGACTTTAGACTTGATGAAAACCGAGCATGAGTTTATGGTAGGGCCTTTAACAGAGAATCAAGTCCCTGTTTTATGCCTATGTAAAAAGACTGTTGAAAGGACTTCCTTTCGAACAAATGCCCAAAAAATCATTGACCATATGTTCCAGCTTTTTCAAAAGAAATCCTTTAAAGGAAATTTACGGATTACGGTAGGCAATCCATATAATCAGGCCTACGAGTTAACTAAGTCCTACCATGAGGCGATGGAAGCATTAAAAACTTTATTAAAAAAGTCTGGCCGAAGTTATTTATTTTCTGGAAAACTGGGAGCCAATGAATCACAATCCGTTTCCGGAGTCCTAAAAGTGGAAAAACAGTTACTTGATGCAATACGGCAAGGAGATATGAATCAGGTTTTACTCTTGTTCAATTCCTATATTAAGGGACTGAAGGATCACAATAAGTTGGAGAGGAACCAGTTGAAAAAATCGTTTGATGAAATGTTTGTTTTGATTTCCCGAATGCTCCATGAACTGGGAATTCCATATGAAACAACACCTGTCATGGATGAATCATGGGAAACCGAGGTGGCTCTAGAAAAAGGGAAAAATTACATATTAGAGGCTGCCCGTCATGTCCAAGTTTGGAGGAACAATCATGCAAAGGGTATGTTACATATGGCTAAGGAATTTATAGAAGCCCATTTTGCTGAGTCGATCACTTTGGAACAGGTGGCCGAATATGTAGAACTCAGTCCCTATTACTTTAGCAAACTATTTAAGGACCGATTTGGTATGACCTTTATTGATTATTTGACAGAATTGAGAATAAAACAGGCTAAAATGATGATTGTTGACCAAGGAAAGAGTTTGAAGGAAATTTGTTATTCGGTTGGATATAAAGATCCTAATTATTTTAGCCGGGTATTTAAAAAGCATACTGGGTTATCTCCAACAGAGTATCGCAAAGCCATCATATATGAATAAAGTCGGGAAAAAATGAGCATGGATGCCTAATCTTGAAAGGGTTCGGTAATTTTTTTTACTTTGAGACTTGACTAGCTCCAGCGCCCTAGCGGCGAGACGCCTTCGGTCTCCGCCCTACGATAAGTAACATCGAATCGCCTTTCGTCTCTTCGTGTTTCCTTTATCTCAGTTGGAGGCCCTCCATGTCATACGCCGCTAAGCAGGGCGCTTGCGCTTTTCCTATAAGATAGGAAAGGGGATAGGACTTTGAGAAATGTCTAGCTCCAGCCTCCTAGCGTCTAGTATCCTTCGCTCTCCGCCCTACGATAAGTCAACATCGAATCGCCTTTCGTCTCTTCGTGTTTCCTTTATCTCAGTTGGAGGCCACCACAAGGAAGGCCCCGGCAGCATAAACATCGCACGACCGAAAGCGGTAGCTTTTGGGAGGAGGCTATACGCCGCTGAGCAGGAGGCTTCCGCTTTTCCGATAAGATAAGAAAGGGGATAGGACTTTGAGAAATGTCTAGCTCCAGCTCCCTAGCGGCTAGTGCCCTTCGGTCTCCGCCCTACGATAAGTCAACATCGAATCGCCTTACGGTTCTTCGTGTTTCCTTTATCTCAGTTGGAGACCCTCCATGTCATACGCCGCTAAGCAGGGCGTTTGCGCTTTTCGAATGCAAAATAATCTAGAAATTCACAATATTATGCTAGACTTTAGACCTATGGATCGAAGTACTCCCATGATACTATTTTTGTAAGGGATTACATGGAAGGTAAGTTGAGCGTACCTAAATATTTAAAAGGAGAAGGGTGAAAAGATGAAAAAGAAAAAAGGATTGATTCTATCATTAACAGTGGCGTCTAGTATTCTATTAGCTGCTGGCTGTAGCAGTTCTACAGGTGGTTCAAGTGAGTCTGGTAAGGAAAAAGAAGGTCTTCCTGCTGTCGGTGCAACCATTTACAAGTTTGATGATAACTTTATGTCCTATGTCCGTCGGGCAATGGAAGATACAGCAAAAGGGAAAGTAAATCTTATGCTGAACGACTCTCAAAACGACCAAGCAAAACAAATTGAGCAGATTGATACTCTTATTGCTAAGGGCGCAAAATCGCTAGCAATTAATCTAGTAGATCCAAAAGCAGCACAAACAGTTATCGATAAAGCAAAACCTAAAAATATTCCAGTTATCTTCTTTAACAAAGAGCCAGATGAAAGCGTATTAAAAGGATATGATAAGGCTTACTATGTAGGAACTACTTCTTCTGAATCTGGTGTAATCCAAGGAGAATTAATTGCTAAAGCTTGGGAAGCGAATAAAGACAAATGGGATAAAAACGGTGACGGCAAAATCCAATACGTATTATTAAAAGGTGAGCCTGGACACCCAGATGCCGAAGCACGTACAAAATTTGCAGTAGATACGATTAAGGAAAAAGGCATTCAAGTGGAAGAATTAGCCCTTGATACAGCCATGTGGGATGCGACAAAAGCGACAGAAAAGATGGATGCTTGGATTTCCAAATACAATGATACGATAGAATTTGTAATCGCTAACAATGATGGTATGGCATTAGGTGCCATTGCTGCTCTTGAAAAAGCAGGCTACTTCTCTGGTGACAAATTTATGCCAGTTGTAGGCGTAGACGCAATTCCGGAAGCACTTGAAATGATTGAAAAAGACAAGATGGTTGGAACCGTCTTAAATGACGCGAAAAACCAAGGGAAAGCAACGATTGAACTGGCAACGAATGCGGCAAATGGCAAGGATGTATTAGAAGGAACAGAATGGAAGCTTGATGACAAGAAAGCTGTTCGCGTACCTTACGTTGAAATCACAAAAGAAAACATCCAAGTTGGTAAAGACGCTTATAAGTAAGATGAATAAGGAAAAGAGGCAGCGCCTAGTCCGGGGATGTCAGATAGCCCTTTGGCGCTCCTCGAACGAAGGAAAAGATCATGCTTTTCCTTCGTTCGGGGCATTGCTTTAAGGACAAATGTTAGTAAAAAGGGGACACACGAATGAAGTCCTTCTCATTATTTTTAGATGGATCGGCGAGGAGGTTCGCTCATGTCAAATATTCTTGAAATGATTAACATAACGAAACGATTTCCCGGTGTTGTCGCGTTAGATCGTGTATCACTTAAAGTGAAGGCGGGTTCGGTCCATGCCTTGATGGGGGAAAATGGGGCAGGAAAATCGACATTAATGAAATGCTTATTCGGCATTTACTCCATGGATGAAGGAAAAATCATTTTGGATGGGAAAGAAGTGTCGTTTGCGAATTCCAAACAGGCGCTTGAAAATGGTGTGTCCATGGTCCACCAGGAACTGAATCAAGTACGTCAGCGAAATGTAATGGATAATATTTGGTTGGGACGTTACCCGAAGAAAGGCATTTTCATTGATGAAAAGAAAATGTATGAGGACACGGCAGCTATTTTTAAAAGCTTGGACATCAACATTGATCCCCGCAGGAAAGTAAGCAGCTTATCCGTTTCAGAAATGCAGATGGTAGAAATAGCAAAAGCGGTTTCCTATGATTCAAAAGTCATCGTCATGGATGAGCCGACATCCTCACTGACTGAAAAAGAGGTTGCTCATCTATTTAAAATTATCCGAACACTGAAAAGCAAAAATGTCGCCATCATTTATATTTCTCACAAGATGGAAGAAATTTTGAAAATATCCGATGAAGTAACTATAATGCGCGATGGTCAATATATCGCAACTAAAAGTGCAAAAGATTTAACCACAGATGAAATTATTAAGCTGATGGTTGGGCGTGACCTGTCTCAGCGTTTTCCTCCTAAGGTGAACAAACCAGGGGATGTGATTCTCAAGGTTAAAAACCTGACAGCAGAAATGCAGCCTTCGTTTACGAATATCAATTTTGAATTAAGAAAAGGCGAGATATTAGGGATTGCGGGGTTAGTTGGCTCTAAACGGACAGAAGTGGTTGAGGCATTGTTTGGTTTGAGAGCGATCCAGTCTGGAACGATTGAACTTCATGGTAAAGAAGTCATCAATGATTCCCCGCAGCAAGCGATTAAAAATAGTTTTGCCCTTGTAACAGAGGAAAGACGTTCGACAGGGATTTTTCCAGGGTTAAGCATTAGTTTTAATTCAATTATTGCTAATTTACCACAGTATCGGCAAGGGATTTTTTTGTCAGAAAGCAAAGTATATGACGATACACAATGGGTCATCGATTCTATGAAAGTTAAAACACCTTCTCAGAAAACAGCGATTGGAACTCTTTCCGGCGGTAACCAGCAAAAAGTCATTATTGGACGCTGGCTGTTAACCAAGCCAGATGTATTATTGTTGGATGAACCGACACGGGGAATTGATGTTGGAGCAAAATTTGAAATCTATCAACTTATTAATCAACTGGCATCTGAAGGGAAAGGAATTATCATGATTTCTTCTGAAATGCCGGAATTGTTGGGAGTAACTGACCGAATTTTAGTAATGAGTAATGGAAGAGCAGCTGGAATTGTAGAGACAAAGACAACTTCACAAGAAGAAATCATGCGATTGGCAGCGTTGTACTAGGAGGGGATTCAAATGAATAATGAGGCCAAAAAAGGTTCGAATATCATAAAATGGCTGTTTGATAATGTGATTTATGTCTTTTTAGTTTTGTTGGTGATTGGAATCATCATCGCGTCTCCGGATTTTCTATCCATGACGAACTTTATTAATATTCTTAGCCAGTCATCTTCAAGGATTATTATCGCCCTTGGAATTGCGGGTATCCTAATTCTCGGCGGTACAGACTTATCAGCTGGACGTCAAGTAGGACTTGCAGCGGTTATTTCAGCTTCATTGTTGCAGGCAGGAGATTATGCTTATAAGATGTATCCCAATTTGCCAGAACTACCTTTATTCGTTCCGATTCTTATTGCCATGGTGATTACGGGTCTATTTGGAACATTAAATGGCTGGATTGTTTCGAAATTCCATGTACCTCCGTTTATTGCCACACTCGGTATGATGATAGGTGTGTATGGGATTACTTCCATTTATTTTGACCGACCTCCATATGGTGCACAGCCAATTGGTGGTTTAAGTGAAGCTTTCACAACTTTTGCTCAACGAGGAATTAAAATAGGTCAATATGAGTTTCCATATTTAATTTTTTATGCCGTTATTGTTTCTATTCTAATTTGGATTATTTGGAACAAAACGCAGCTGGGGAAAAACATGTATGCGATTGGCGGAAATCCGGAAGCAGCTAAGGTTTCGGGTGTAAATGTTGCGAAAAACATGATTATTATCTATATGATTGCCGGACTTCTATATGGTTTTGCTGGTACACTTGAAGCTGGTCGTGTCGGTAGTGCGACGAATAATACCGGGAACATGTACGAACTTGATGCGATTGCTGCTGCTGTAGTTGGTGGGGTGTCCTTATCAGGTGGTATTGGAACCGTAGCCGGGGTTATTACAGGGGTTCTGATTTTCCAAATCATCAACTATGGACTAGCTTTCCTCGGTGTCAGCCCTTATATTCAATTCATTGTCAAAGGTGCGATTATCGTTGTTGCCGTTGCTTTTGATATGCGCAAACATGCAAAAAAGAAATAAGCTGGTCGTTTATTGGGCAGTCCTCTTTTGGGGATTGCCTTTTTTTTATTTCTTTTGTGATGATGAAAGTTAGTATGGCTATTAAGTGAGGAGAAAAGTCGTTCATCGGGTGAATGATTGATATTTTCATCATGTGAGAGATATGAAAGGTCCTTCATCGGTATTATGAAGGACGTTTTCTTAATATACCTTATTATTTGTTTCCACCCGACATTGGAATCGAATATGTCCTTTTAATTGCTTCTATGAGACATTTTCACCCAGTTTTAAACCTTTCTAGTTCTTCCATTTACGCTTAAGCACTATTGCATAAAAACTATTACAAAGGAATTTTTAAAAAAACCTTTCTTTTTACCAACGGATGGAATATAATACGAACTGTATTATGAATAATAGTACAGTTAATACAGATTGGGGGTCCGTTATGTTCGAATTAGACATGAGGAGCCGAAAGCCGATATATGAGCAGCTGGTCGAAAAGATTAAGGAGCTAATTATGAATGAGGTGCTCAAAGCGGATGAACAGCTGCCATCGGTAAGAGCCTTGGCCACCGAACTTACCATTAATCCAAATACAATACAAAAGGCATATCGGGAACTTGAGAACCAAGGTTTTATTTATTCCATTAAAGGAAAAGGCAGTTTTGTAAACCCGAACAATCAAACAAGGGACATTGAAAAAATACAATCCGTAAAAAAGGACCTCGAAAAATTAGTCTTGGAGGCACTGTACCTTGGAATTCCGGCACAGGAAATCATCAAGCTTGTTCAAGACTTGGATGCTTCAAAAGGGGGAGGCGAAAGCCATGATTGAAATGAAAAACGTGAGAAAATCGTTTGACCGTTTTACCGCTATCGAAAACGTGAACTTACGTATTCAAAAAGGCTCCATCTACGGATTAATTGGATCAAACGGAGCGGGAAAAACAACCATCATTAAGCTGTTGGCAGGAATTTATCTTCAGGAGAAGGGCGAGGTCATGATTGACGGACAGCCAGTTTTTGAAAATGTAAGACTCAAGCAAAAGCTGTTTTATATACCAGACCAGCCGCACTTTTTCTCTCAATATACGACCAAACAAATGGCTCGCTTTTATAAAAGCTGCTACCCAACCTGGGATGAGAGGAGATTCCAGAATTTAATAAATGCGTTTGAGGTCGATATCAACAAAAAGATTCAAACTTTTTCAAAAGGGTGGCAAAGACAAATTGCCTTTATTTTGGCCTTATCCGTTAAACCGGAAATTCTTATACTTGATGAGCCGATGGATGGTTTAGATCCGGTTGTGCGGAGGAAGGTGAAGAATCTAATGATTCACGATGTCGCAGAAAGAGAAATGACCATCTTAATATCTTCCCACAATCTACGGGAGATTGAAGACATTTGTGATCATATTGGCATTATCCATAAAGGAACACTAATCATGGAAAAAGAACTTGATGAACTGAAGGCGAATGTTCATAAGGTTCAGGTTGCTTATAAGGATGGAGTTCCGGATCAGTTGCTCGCCAAATTTAATCCACTTCATTCGGAAAAACGAGGAAGTGTTCATCTGTTGATTGTTAGAGGAGAAGAAGAAATCATTGCCAAACACATTCGCCAAACTAATCCGGTCATTTTCGACTTGCTCCCACTTACGCTTGAAGAAATTTTTATTTATGAAATGGGGGATATCGGCTATGCCATCAAAAATGTCATTGTTTAATAAGGAATTAATCTTTCAGATTGGACGAAGTATGGGCTGGGTTTCTTTGATCTATTTTTTCACTTTGTTCTTTATTCTTCCAATTAAAATGTTAATGATTCTCCATTCAAAGGAAGATCTTCAATATTACCAGGCGAAAACTAGTCTTTTTGAATATGAATATCAGATTCAAATGGGTTTAATGATCGTTATACCAGTACTTCTGGCGGTACTATTATTTCGTTTTTTGCATGTTAAGCAGGCAAATGTCCTAATACACAGCCTCCCAATTAAAAGGGATAAAATCTATCATCATTATGCACTAGCCGGAATTTTCTTGTTGGTTGCTCCTATATTACTAAATTCAATCATTTTATTATTTTTGTATTCTTTCTATGATATTGAAACCCTATTCACGGTGAATGATATCATTTATTGGGCCGGTACCACCCTTACTATTAGTCTACTTCTTTATACAGCTAGTGTGTTTATTGCGATGATGACAGGGATATCGGCAGTCCAGATCGTTTTAACTTATATTTTTGTCTTGTTTCCAACTGGTTTTATCCTTTTGTTATTTACTAATTTAAACATACTGCTCTACGGTTTTCCAAGTAGTTATTTTTTGAGAAAGCAATTGGAAAATTTATCTCCCATTACCTTTGCGGCAGAGCTGGAAGGAAGAATTACTTCATGGAAGATTTTGATTGTGTACGTAATATTAGCAGTGGTTCTATATGGATTAGCCTTATTTTTCTATAAAAGAAGAAAGCTGGAAACAGCTTCTGAAGCCATTTCTGTTGCAAAATTACGGTCCATTTTTAAATATGGTGCATCTTTCTGTTTCATGCTTTTTGGGGGAGCATATTTTCATGTGATTTCCTACGAAAACATCGGTTGGACAGTGTTTGGCTATGTGGTGGGAGCTGCTTTTGGCTATTTTGCAGCAGAAATGGTTCTTCAAAAAACATGGAGAGTTTTTACAAAATTTAAGGGTCTGGCTATCTTTCTAGGGTTCATTGCCTTTCTAGTGATAGGGAGTCAAGCTTTCGGATTCTATGAAAGAAAAGTCCCTGAGCAATCTGAAATTAAACGAGTCTTGGTAGGTGATAATCCTAGTTTTTACTTTGATAGTCAAGATGGGTTTACCGACAACTTTAATAATCCGAAACCATTGAAGGACCCACAAAACATTGCGGCGGTTAGAACGCTACATGAACAAATCATTGCTGATAAAGAAATTCTAAAGGAAAGCAAGAATGATTCAGGTACTACCATCTTTTTTATCTATGAATTGAAAAACGGTAAAAAGGTGGTTCGCGAATATCATGTGATGATGGAGTTATATAAGGATCTCTATAAACCTATTTATGAGTCAGAGGAATTTAAAAGAAATTCAAAAGAGATTTTTATGGTCGATGAAACGAAAGTCAAGAATATTGTTATCGCGGCAAGTGGGTCGGTTAGAAAGGAAGTAACGTTGTCGGATCCAAAGGATGTACAAAAAGCCATTTCATTAATAAAAGAGGATGTGCTGGCCGAATCCTTTGAGGATAGCGTGTATTTCCAGTTCGGGGGATCGACCATGGAACTGCAATTGGGCTTGGAAAATTCGTTAATATTCGAATTAAAGCCAACTTATGTAAAATTTTATGAATGGTTAAAGGAAAAAAATCTGTTTGATCAAGCAAAAGTTACTGCGAAAGATATTTCAAAAGTCGTGGTAGCAAAAGGTGAATTTTCACCTATGGATTCGGAGGAAGTAAAAAGAAAAGTAGAACAAAACGGAGATTCCTTGAAAATAACCGATAAAAAACAGATCGATCGTGCATTAGAAACAGCAGGGGGTAATTATGAAGAGCAATACAGCTATGTGGCAGTCTTTTATTATAATAATGGGGAGGATTATGAAGTTCTCTACTTTGACGAGGAGCATGTTCCGGATTTTGTCAGAAGCCACTTTAAGTAAGGTTACTCATGATGGATAAAAGGGGTGGAGATGTGAAAGCGGCTGAATTTAATCAACTTTATACCAAATATGCAAAGCGTCTTCTATATATTGCTTATAAATATACGAAAGATCTCCACCAGGCGGAAGACATCGTTCAGGAGTCTTTTCTAAAGGCATATAAGAAAATTCATACAATCGAAGATAAGACTAAATTAGGAGGGTGGCTGTCCGCCATTACCGCTCGGACCGCCATCGACTTCCTTCGGTTGGATAAAAGAAGGAATTGGTTCCTCATTGACGATTCCATGCTGGAACCGCTGATGGGGGGAAATGTCTATGAAATAAGCACAGAAGAAACAGTTCACCTCCGACTATTCAAAGAAACTATTAGCGACTCCTTAAAAAACCTATCAAAAGAATTCCAAGAAGTACTTGTCCTAAAAATACAATATGGTTTGAAAGAAAATGAAATCGCCAGCCTCCTCGACATGAAATCAGCCACTGTCAAAACCCGCCTATACCGGGCGCGTAAACAGCTGAAGCAGCTCGTTGGTGCCTAATCCTTTTTTTTAATAGGTATTGATTTTTATATAGAGAGGTGTTTTCTTATTATAAGAAGGCATCTCTTTTTGAATCATTTTATGTAAGTTAACTAGAGAAGGTTGGAGTCATGTTGGTTCAATGATAAATTCTTTGTCGGGTTTCTGGTTTCCCTTATCCTAACAATCAATGGATGAACCAGTCGACTGGAGGGATTGGTGTTTTTAGAGGAAAAAATGAGTAGACGGTTTTTTGGGGAGGTCTGTTATTTTGATTTTTAAGGGGACATTGAAGAAAGCAGGAAAAACGACTGAAACGCCATTTGAAGTAAGGAAATTAACGATGGATGATTTGCCAGAAATTTTGCAAGTTCAGGATGTTGTTTATCAACGACTGGAGAATAAAGAGGTGCTTCAACCGCTCACCAAGGAGGAGTTTCAGTTTATTTTAGAAGGAAATGGTTTTATGCTTGGTGCATTTGCAGAGGTCGGACTGATCGCCTTTCGTGCCATGCTAGTGCCGCATATAGACGCCGAGCATCTGGGCTGGGATATTGGGTTGTCAGAAGAACAATTGAGGCAAGTCATTTATCAGGAAATCTCGAATGTGCTACCGGAATACCGGGGCAATCGCCTGCAGCAATTATTAGCAAAGTTAATCATGAGGGAACTGGGGAAGGAAGCTCCCTCTTACCGTTATGTGTGTTGTACCGTTGCCCCGTTTAATATCCCGAGCTTAAAGGACAAATTCGCTCAAGGAATGCAAATTGCTGCTCTCAAGGAAAAATATGGTGGTCTTTTGCGTTATGTATTTGTAAAGGATTTGTTCGAGGACGAGGACCTGCCTTGGAAGGAAGTCGAAGCCATTAAAATGAGTAATACAAGAGGCCAACAAGAAAAACTTAAACAAGGCTGGCGCGGTTTCAAAATGGAACAAAGAAACAACGAAATATGGGTGTATTACGGAAGAAGATAAAAAGCATGAACCATTTCTCGATCAAGGGGAATGAAATGGTCCATGCTTTTTTCCATGGTTTATTTGCCTTATTGGCTGCAAACTTATGTCAAGGGATAGGGGTGCTCTCATTTTAAAACGAATCAAACGTTTGATTAATCATGTTATGACGCTACTTCTAATTTTATTCGCTTCCGCCTGTACACCATTTTCGACAGAAGTAAGCTACACTCATAAAGAAAAAGCAGTGGGATGATGACAAGGATGTCAGATAGAAAGTCTGGTGGTGTAAGTAGAACAGCTGTTATAAGTAAAACGAAATAAGAATATTTTCGATTTTTTTGTAACTGGTAAGGCTTCAGCATACCAAGGCTCGTTAGGAACATGATCACTATTGGGAGTTCGAACAAAAAGCCAAAAGGAAGGGTCATGTGAATGAGAAATCGGAAATATTTTTCCGTTGTAAAAAAATTAATAAACATTCCATCTGATAGGGATAGCAGGAAATCAAAGACAAGCGGAAAAATGACAAAATAGCCAAAACTGATTCCACAAATAAATAAAAGGAATAATGCCGGAATATAGGCTAAAGTCACATTCCGCTCCTTTTTCGTCAATGCTGGACGTACAAACAACCATACCTGACAGGCAGCCATTGGAATGGTCCCAGCTATTGCAACAACAGCGGCTAATAGGAAATACATCCATAAAATATCACTAGGACCTAATATAGCCAATTTGATTTCTAATTCCTTAATCAGCCACCGATAAATATCCTCTACATAGACAAAAGCCGCAATAAAAAATAAAATAAATGTGCCCAGCACAACCATCAACCGCTTTCGCAATTCCTCCAAATGGCCAACGAAATCCATATCTTGGCTATTCATGTTAGATACCTCCTTGAAAAAAGAAGATGCAAGCAACACTGGCCGCTTACATCATCGGAATGAAAAATTTAAATGGTTTTTTCCTTATTGATGGTTGTCATGACTTTTCCTTGATCTTCATCTGAAACCAATTCACGTGTCGATTTTTTAAATTCTTTCAGAGTCGAACCGACGGCCCGGCCTAGCTCTGGCAGTTTGGAAGGACCGAAAATGATTAAGGCAATAACCAGGATAAGAATTAAACCGGGGATCCCAATGTTTTGTAACATAGGTTGACCTCCATTAAATGACTTGTTTTATATGTTTTCGCTGTTGTGAATAGTTAAAGAGTTTATACTTTGCTCGGCTTCGGCAAAATTCACAACGGGTACCGACCCCCGCTTCAGGTACTGTTTGAACATGAGGGATATAAATCAATTTCAACGCATCTTTCACGTGTGAGGGACAAACTAAAATCATCATTATCCACCTTCTATTCACTAGGGACGGTCCGTCCTCGTTAAACTTATTTAAACTTTCCGCCTTGAATGGCTACTAAGGCAGAACGTCCAAAACTTTGACCAGGATATGGATTCCATGTTTCAGGATGCTGAATATCTAAAAATAATGTACGTTCATCCGGTGTCAACCATGGTCCTGTACATTCGCTACCCTTTGGTCCAGAGGCAAATTGCTGTGGCTTTCCATAATTTTTTCCATCCGTAGGAACGAGGAAAACACCGCAATTTTTATAAGCTGCATAAACATTATCCTCTGTAGCACTAAAATCCTCGACGACCCATAGGTTGCCCTTACTGTCAAAGTGAAGGTTATCTGGGCAGGTGATGCCGCTTTTCTGTCCGCCGGCAACAAATACTTCAAAGGTAAAAGAATCGCTGCCATGGTCACCGTCTGGAGGGACAAATCGAATGATCTGTCCATGGAAATTCCCGTGGCCAGAATTATTGGTTAATGATAGAAAAACAGAACCATCCAGTGGATGAATTTCCACATCCTCAGGGCGATCCAGCTTTGTACCACCAACAGCACGAGCCGCTGCACGGGCATTGGTCAGAACTTCCGCTTGGTCAGCAAACTGCGCTTTCAAGGTAGGGTTGCTCTCATGGTCAAGGGCAATCCATTTTTGTTTACTGAGGTCTGCAACATATAAGGTCCCCTTTTCTAAAAGATCAAAGTTTGCCTCACGGTTAACTGGATTGAACTTTTTCTCACTAATAAATTTATAGAAACATTCATCCCCTTTGTCATCACCCATATATACGACGACTCTTCCATCATTCGTTAGCCCCATAGCTGCATTTTCATGGGCAAAGCGTCCAAGTGCCGTATGCTTTCGAACGGGACGCTTCGGATCAAACGGGTCCACTTCCACGACCCAGCCATAATGCGTGTCATTAAAGTTTGGCCACCCATAATCATGCCCATATTCTGTATTTTCCTCACAGGATAACACTGTATTCCATAAAGTGCGACCGCCGCTGCAGTTTCCGAGCGTGCCTTCCACTTTCACGGCGCCATTTACTGCTTTGCTGCCGCGGGCTGGGCCTGTTAACTCAATGGGTGTTGTCCCATCCACACGGCGATTATATGTATCATCTTGAACCAATTTCCACTCGCCTTTTTCTTTTTTGACATGAATTACGGAGCCGCCGACCGCTTCTTTCTCCATTTTTAAAAGGTGGGGGTAGTTTGCTAGGTTCTCTTTTTTAAAATTTGCCGGATCCAATCCTAGTAATTTCATATAGTTGGCAGGTTCAGGGAATTCATGGTTTACCCAAATCAATCCTTCTTCGGAATTGTTACCACCTTTTAAACTATCAATTGGAAAATAGACAGTAAGATCTACGGAGTCTCCAAATTTTTCTCCTTTCGAGTTAATGACATCACCATATGAAGCAATGATATTGTAGTGATAGCCTTTAGGCAGGACTAAATCATTCTCCCATGTACGCTGAATCGGTTTAAATGATACCGTAAGAGGTTTGCCTTTTCCGGAAGGTTTTCCATTCATCAAATGATTGGCTGCCATCGTGTTTTCGGTTAATGCTGCAATCCCAGATGATGCGGCAACCAAGGCAGCGGTACTACTTCCTACATAGGTTAAAAAATGACGACGATCCATTAAAGTTTCTCCCCCTTTTAAATGGTTTGGGTCATTCACAAGTTTGATTATAGAGGGGGAATGTAGAATAGAAGTTAAGGGAATGTAAAAAAAATATTAAGAAAATTTAAATGATTCGTAAAGTGTAAATTTGAGTTGGCTTTGTATCTTATGTAACACAATAAATATTTCTTATTGTATTTTATAAAAACAATGAAATTTATTTATTGAACTAATAGGAATATATTGTACAAAGGAGGTGGAAGAAATGGAATTTGTCCTTCTTTACTTGATTGGTATCTGTGCAACAACGCTTGGGACGCTGGCTGGAGGAGGAGGGCTGATCAGTCTCCCAGTTATGTTGCTAATGGGAATGCCTGTCCATTCAGCCATTGGTGCCAACAAAGTTTCGAATACGATTAGCTCCTTTTCAAGCTTTTATCATTTATATAAAAAGAAAGAAATCTCTCTTAAAGAATCCTTATGGATGATCCCTGTAAGTCTTGGAGGAGGGATAACGGGAGGTTTTATTGCTTCTAAATTATCTGGGGACAAGATGTATATCATTGCGATCATTTTATTAATTTTTGCTTTCATTACGTCATTTAAAGGAAAGAAACATTTTTCTGGAACCGAGCCTTTAAGGATGAATCGTGTCAGCATTCCAGGACTATTTGGAATTGGAATGTATGACGGACTATTCGGACCTGGACAGGGGACACTGATGCTCTATTTGTTTGGTTATATGAATATTGCCTATATTCGTGCTGTTGCTTTGGCTCGGTTAGCTACCTTTTCAAGCTGCTTCGGTGCAGCAATTACTTATATTGCAGCTGGTAAAATCCTTTGGCCAATGACGCTAGCCCTCCTTTTAGGTTCCCTTACAGGTGCTCAAATTGGTGTTCGTATGGCAGAAAGATTAAAACCGAAATATGTGCAACCTCTATTACGGATGGTTACCGTTGCCCTTATGATTCAGATCTTGGCAGAAAAAGTATTTTAGATCAAAGGGCAATCGAATGGAAAAGTGAATAAGCACTCACTTTTTATTGGTGAGTGCTTCAAACTATTGGTAATAGGAGAATTTGGCCTGGATGGTCGCGGTAATTTTTCTTTTACCAGGCTGGATGGGGGGAACGGCTTCGCTTTTGGCGTACAGAGAGGTTTGAAAAGGAACGATTGGTGGAGTTTGGTTGATTTCCTGAATCCAAATTGGAATCCTATTTAATTTTACTCCCATCTCTATTGTTAATTCTGTCGCTTTCAATTGAGCATCCTTTAAGGCAAGTGCTAATGCTTGATTGTAGTAGACTTGTGGATTTTTTAGGTTGAATTCAATGTTAGAAACGGTATTTGCCCCATTATTAACTGCAGTATCGACGATCAGTCCTGTGCGATCGACTGTATGATTGATAACCTCTAATATATGGACGACTCTATACCCACGTAGAGTTTGTTTCCCGTCTATATAATCATAGACCATCTCGATTCGGTAATCTGCTGTTTTAATATCTTCGTTAGGAATCCCAATGTTTATTAAGGCCTGGATGACTTTTGCTGTCTTTTCATTATTTTCTTGCTGGGCATCGGATAAATTTATCCCTTCTGAAATGACCCCTAAGGTAATAGTGGACATGTCGGGTGATACATATACAGATCCTTCCCCCGTTACTTTTAAAATATTAAAGTAATGTCGCACATTGGAAGTCCATTCTGTATGTGTCCGTCCCCATGGTTGTGGATAATACATAGAAATACTCCTCCTCCCATACGAATACCTCTCGACTTATTGTATGACAGAGTTATTTTATGATTCCTTCTGCCTAAAAAAACAAGATCAAATTACGGTGTGGTAAAGGAAGACTATCTGTACTAAACAGAAATGACAACCCATATATTTTATTAAAACGTATAAGGGAGGGGATTGTTTGGAGTTTCATCAAATGTATGACCCGATGGGAAATACGTTTCTTTCTACACTATTAGCAGCTGTGCCCATTTTGACATTGTTGTATTTTCTTGCAGTCCACCCACATAAAGATAAACTAGGAAGAAGGCACCATGGGATTGCTGCACCAAAAGCTGCTTTTATAGCAGCGATCGTCACCATTTTGATGGCGATATGGCTTGTCGACATGCCTGTGTCCTCGACATTGGCTGCATTTGGTTATGGATCTTTATTTGGTATCATGCCGATCGGATGGATTATTGTTGCAGCGATGTTTTTGTATACGATTACATTAGTGACCGGTCAATTTGATATTGTCAAATCATCGGTTGTTTCCTTATCATCTGATAGGCGTATTCAAACGCTTCTTATTGCATTTTCTTTCGGGGCATTTATTGAAGGGGCAGCTGGTTTTGGAACTCCGGTTGCGATTGCTGGGGCACTGATGGTTGGTATGGGCTTTCGGCCATTGGTGGCGGCTGTTTTGTGTTTGATTGCTAATACGGCACCTGTTGCTTTTGGTGCGGTGGGAACACCAATTATTACCTTAGCCAATGTAACGGGACTGCCTGAATCTGCTTTATCTGCAATGGCAGGCCGTCAGCTTCCATTCTTCTCCATTATCGTTCCATTTTGGTTGATTGCGACCATGGTTTTCATGCATAAAGGAAAATGGAAGCAAGTCATAGAAGTTTGGCCGGCTATTGTTGTAACAGGTGCTAGCTTTGCCCTTACCCAATTTGCTGTTTCTAACTATATTGGTCCGATGCTTGTAGATATTGTGGCCGGTATTGTCTCCATGCTTGCATTAATTTTACTTCTTAAAGTTTGGCAGCCAAAGAATAAGTTTTATCTTCCTGGTGAGGAAGAAGAGATGAAAACACTGGAAGTACAGGAATCCCAATATAGCCGTGGCCAAGTGGTTAAGGCTTGGACGCCTTGGGCATTTCTTACTTTATTCGTATTTTTGTGGGGATTGCCTCAATGGAAAACCTTCTTAAATTCATTAAACTTCTTTGGTCTTAAGTCTATATATAATATTCCTGTCCCTTATTTAGACCGGTTAGTTTTCCGTGGTCCTCCGCTTGCAAAAGAATCGGCTCCCGAAGCTGCGGTATATGCTTTGAACTGGTTATCTGCAGCAGGAACAGGTGTATTTTTTGCTGCCATATTAAGCGGTTTGTTCCTCCGGTTAAGTAAAGAACAGTGGAAATTGTCGGTTGTACGTACGGCACAAAGAATGAAAACTCCTTTAATTACCATTGCATTGGTATTAGGCTTAGGGTATACGACCCGCTATTCCGGATTAGATGCAATACTAGGTCTTGCATTCACGAAAACGGGCGATCTTTATCCATTCTTCGCCGCTATGTTAGGTTGGCTTGGAGTCTTTTTGACAGGCAGTGATACCTCTTCGAATGCCCTATTTGGAAATATGCAGCGAATTACCGCTGATCAATTGGGGCTTGATCCCGTCCTGATTGCTGCATCCAATTCAACGGGTGGGGTTATGGGTAAAATGATTGATGCTCAAAGCATAGTTGTAGCGACCGCTGCCTGTTACGAGGATCGAAATGAAGGGGCTAATGCAGTAGGACCTATATTCCGAGCTGTCATTTTCCACAGTATTGCTTTAGCTGTTTTAATGGGAGTCTTAGTCATGCTGCAAGCCTATATGTTCCCTTGGATGATCCCAACTTATACCTTGTAAGCACAAAAGAGAGGGGAATTACTCTAAGTAGTTCAGATAACGTAGAGAAACAATAAAATTAGCAGTACAAATCGAGTATGAAATCGCAAAGGTTTCATACTCGAATTTTTATTGGTATGTAAAAGGTTCTCCTCCGCTTTCGTTATTGAATTAACAAGTGATATATCATACTAATTAACAGAGTGACAACAAATATTGTCACTTCGTATTTTAGGTGCGATTAAGGTTGTCATTTGAGGTGTTAAAAATAAACAAAAGGAATAGGAAATTTATGTTAATCTATAAAGAAAAGCAAAATTGTTCTTGTTCCATTAACGGGCAGTTAAATGGAGTAATTACAAACCTAAATGAAAAGGGTGATGTCAAATTTTATTGGTAGGTTTGTATCAGAATGAAAGGGGGAGGAGGGATAGAGTGAAATATTTTTTTGATTTTATTCTAGCAATACTGGTTTTTCTTATTACATCGCCAGCTCAGTTCTTAGAAATGGATTGCTTTTTTGGCAAGCATTAATCATTGGATTCTCTGTTGTTTCACTAGGGGCTTTGACTGAAACCTTGGGAAGTCCAATGTGGTTAATAGTATTAGTTCCATTTCCAGTAGGGATGTTCTTACTTTACTTATTCCTTAATGTAACTGTTTCTCAATGGTTACTGACATATATAATTACTCTTGCAATATACACAGTTATTCATATACCTATGAGTTATTTCTTTCATTTCCATTCTTTAATTCCAGCGTGGAAACTATCTTGAGTCATTATTCAATAATCTTGGTCTTTAATGCAGTAAGCCCCGTTCAAAAGAGAAGCTCAGAGTTTACAATTGATTTAACTACTCTGAGCTTTAGTGTGTTATTTACTGTGTGAATGATCTTGTGAATTCTAATGTTATTTTGCCTGTTATTATTTTAGGTTTTCTCCACAATAACTGAACTACTAGAAATACTTCCCTCTTTTATTAAAACGATTGGTTTGATTCCTTACCTTTTATGCATGCTGCCGAGTTCTTTTACTGCTACGTTGTGCTTCGGCTTCACTTTTTAATCCTTTCAATAGGGAGTAGCACATGATCACCATAATAATGGCAAAGGGAAGAGCGGCTGCGATGGAAGCAGTTTGCAATACGTTCAAACCGCCGGCTAAAAGCAATACAGCTGCTACAGCGGATTGGATAACCCCCCATGTCATTTTGATTTTATTAGAGGGATTTAATGTTCCACCTTCACTAAGCATGCCTAGTACAAACGTGGCGGTATCAGCAACAGTAATATAATAGATAGCTATGACCGCAAATCCAAAAATACTTAATACGGAACTTAATGGAAGATGATCAAAGAATGTAAAGATGGACAAGGATATATTTTTCGTAATAAATTCTGCCAAGCCTGAGTTTCCTGCGTCTTGAACCATTTTTAGCGCCGATCCACCAAATATGGACATCCAAAGGCAGGTTCCTAGTGTAGGAGCAATTAGCACCCCAATGACAAATTCCCTTATGGTTCGTCCTTTAGAAACCCGTGCAATAAACATACCGACAAATGGAGCCCAGGCGATCCACCATGCCCAGTAAAATAATGTCCATGATGCAATCCATTCTCCTTCGCCGAAAGGTTTCAGACGTAGACTCATATGTATAAAGTCATTAATATAGAGTCCTGTTGTATTAAAGAAAACCTTAATCGTCGTTAAGGTTGGTCCAACAATTAAAATCAGAAGCATGATGGCGAAAGAAAAAATCATGGCGGCATTCGATAAGTATTGGATTCCTTTTTCTAAACCTGTGTTAACAGAGATCATGAAAAGAACAGTAGCGACGATTATAACGATTAGTTGGATCCATAACTCATTAGGAACCCCAAATAAGTCATGCATGCCGGCCGTTACTTGCATGGCACCAAGTCCTAAAGAGGTAGCAATACCGAATACTGTGGCGAAGATGGATAGAATATCAATGGTTTTTCCTATCGGTCCGTAGATTCTATCGCCTAATACGGGGTAGAAGGCCGAACTGATAGATGCTGGAAGCTTTTTATTATATTGAAAAAAGGCTAGGGCTAATCCGATTACAGTGTAAATGGCCCATGGATGTAGTCCCCAATGAAAAAAGGTATATTTCATCGCTGTGTTGGCAGCCTCAATCGTATAACCTTCTCCATAAGGAGGCTTGGTGTAATGGGTGACTGGCTCGGCAACACTCCAGTATACAATCCCGATTCCCATACCAGCACCGAACAACATTGCCAGCCAAGATCCCGTGTTGAAATCAGGCCGGTCCGTTTTTTTGCCAAGACGAATATCACCGTATTTCGAAAAAAGTAAATAAACCGAGAAAATGACAAAGAAAAAGGTAGCTCCTACATATACCCATCCGAGGTAGTCAATGGAACCTTGATAGATGGTATCCGTGACTTTTGCAAGATTATCTGTAAAAAAGACTCCCCAAATGATAAAAATGAGGGTAAGTATGATTGATGTGATAAAGACCGTGTTTTTTCTATCCATAAAAACCTCCTCGTATAGTGGAAGACTAATGATCTTGTGAATATGGTGAAAGATCATTTATCAAGTAGATTGTATAGAAATTCCCATTTATCGGGGTCCATCAATTCTTCTTGAGATACCTCTAAACCGCCTCCTAGGTAGACTGTTTGTCCCTTGATGGCCACCACCATTGCTTCAAATAATTCATCCCGATCCTTCTTTAAATAAATGTCGCCAATCGATGGCAGTAGTCCGCTAATTGGATGAGGTATTTGTTCCAGATCTGTATCCTGCAGGTTTTCTGCGGCAGCTCTTTCAATATCTTTATATTCAATAGGGTTGCTATCACTGGCCCGGCCTGGAACCATGAGCAAATACTCATTATGCTTAATACCTTGGGAATTACTCGTAATGACCCCTTTTTTATCTGCTGTTTCCACCACTTCAATTTCATTTAATGAATACGTATCCAGGGAATCAGGCATGGGGTTGTGAATTAATATAAAATCACCTGGTTCGGCCTGCCGATCGTTTCTGAGCGTGTATACCCTATGATTAAAAATAAAACTGTCCCGTTCTTTTGGTTTATATTTCTCTACACTTGCTGCTGTCGTTAAATGCTGGGTTAAATCCCTCAGCCTGATAAGATGAACGGATTGTTTAAACATTGGTTTGACTCCATAGACTCTATGTAACTCATTGTTGTAATAAACAAATTGCCCTTTTCTTACTTGATATAGTTTCACAAATACATCTCCTTTCTCGCACTGGCAAATAGGATGGAATCCTAGAAAGCCGATTATTCATTAGAATGCCTTTTTTGAAAAAAAAACATGAAGGAAGAATGGAAGTACACCGAGGTGTTTGATAAAAAGTTATGCAACCGCTGCAGAATCCACGAGTTGTCTAGTGTATGCGGACGTTTAAAGGGAATTCATACACTACTATGTCATAAATAGCGAGATAGGTCAAAAATGGTCGAGGAAATAATAGAGGGGAGCGGAAAATGGAATAGTAATTTAATTCCATTTCTCCGCAGTGAATTTAGTTGTCTGAAGTTCTCATTGATGCTAATATTTCATCTATTTTTTTGGCTACAATTGGATAGAAATGGGTCTTTGCTGCGGTGGTGGAATTGCCACCAAAGAAGGCTGTCCCGGGGCAGGATTTCACATTATAGTCTGGAGCATTATCAAGCACACGTTCACCTGTTCTCAAATCCCACCAGTGATGATAGGTGATTGTATCAATAGAGGGAGTCAGCCCAAATTTGATACAAAGCAAGGCAGTGAGATAAACAATGGTTTCTCTTTGTTCCGCTGTCATGACATCGTGGCCAGCATCAAAGTTTCCAAGGTTTTCAATGGTTAATCCTGTTGCGTTTGCTTTAGGACCGATCGTTCCTTCAGGAGCCACATCAAATGGTCGTGAGACAGCAATTTTTCCATCTGGGAAGGTGGTGATGTTTTGGGCGATATTACTCCATCCCATTTTTGTCATATGGTAATTTCTCATACTCTCCAACAACTGAAAATGATTGGAACCATTAAAGTGTTTATAAGAGGGAGCCCATGTATGGTGCTGCTGTATGATATTGATTTTTCTCTTAAATGTTTGATCGAACAGCCAGTTTCTAAATTCCTCCCGGGTCATAAGTATATGCTGCCCTGAAGTGACACCATATTTTTTTGTTGTTACAGGTCTGTCATTTCTATTAGCGGAAATGGGACAAACAAGGAGAGATAGGCTTAAGAACATAACAGATATCATTGCTATCCATTTCTTCAATTTGATTTATCCTTTCCAGATCATTGATTTCTACTACTAGTTTGCAGAAGTGTCATTGAAATATTCCGAGTAGTTCACTTCAATGGTTTCTTGAAAAAATTGTCGATAAATCAGTCTGATAGGGAGGGCAAATGTTGTTATTTATTTAATAAATTTCATTCCTTTAGCAACAATAAGTGCAAACTATTTCGTTTGCAATGATGGTCTTTTAGCCCTCCTTTTCATATTTTACATTTATCTTTAATTGATATATTTTTAATATGAGATAAATGTGTGTACTAAAGAAACGGGTCATTAATTTTGGGAGGAAACAGTGATGAATAATGAACAATCCGGCATGGAAATTGGTATCTATACGTTAGGGGACTTGGTCCCGAATCCTTATACCGGAAAGACCATTCCTGCGGGACAGCGGTTGAAGGAAATAGTGGAAGCAGCAAAATTAGCGGATGAAGCAGGTTTGGATGTATTTGGTGTTGGTGAACATCATCGGTTGGACTATGTCGCATCGACTCCTCCCGTCATCTTGGCAGCTGCCTCGCAAGTAACGAAGCGAGTGAAATTGGTAAGTACGACGACCGTACTGGGCACCGTTGATCCTGTCCGTCTTTTTGAGGATTTTGCAACGTTAGATTTATTGTCCGATGGACGTGCTGAAGTCATCGCCGGTCGCGGAGCTTTTGTCGAGTCTTTTTCCTTGTTCGGTTATCATTTGGATGATTATGATGGATTATTTGATGAAAATATTGATTTGTTTTTAAAATTGAATGCCCATAAAAGAGTGACTTGGAGCGGTCGCTATCGTTCTCCATTAAAGGATGCAGAAATTGCTCCAAGGCCTGCTCAAAAAGAGATTCCTTTTTGGGTTGGAGTCGGTGGTTCTCCGGAAAGTGCTGAACGTGCCGGCAAATATGGGGTTGGTTTAACGATGGCCATTCTTGGTGGTGCGCCAGAAAGATTTACAGCACTTGTAGAGCGATACCGACAATCCGCAGCAGAAGCCGGGCATCCAACAAGTAATTTAAAAATGGCAGTAACTGGCCATGCCTATATTTCTAGTACAAATAAGCAGGCGAAAGACGAGTATTATCCTTATTATGCGAATTATCGGCAATTCTTTAATCGGGAACACTCTGTAGGACAAATGTCCAGGTCAGAGTTTGAGCAGCTTGCTGGTCCGGATACGGCTCTTTTTGTAGGTAGCTCCCAGCAGATTATTGAAAAAATTCTTCACCAATATGAACTCTTTGGTCATCAAAGGTTTCTCGCTCAACTGGATATCGGGGGAATGCCATTTAAAAAAGTCGCTGAGAATATCGAGCGACTAGCGGTGGAGGTTGCGCCTGTGGTACGGCGTGAAACTAGTAAGTCCAAAAAATAGTTTTGTTTATCAGCATTATGTGATCTTTCCATCAATGCTGAGGAGGTAGGTACCGGTTATCACGGATATGGAGTGTGTCTGTGTAACCGGTTTTCTTATAAGTGGAAAGAAAAATGGTTATGTTGAGGTCAAAAAGGATTGACAGTAATTAACAATTATAATATTATCATTATTGATAATGATAATATTAATAGAGAGGGAAAAGGGGGAAATTCCAATGGTAAGCTCGGCTACACTGGCTTCGATGGTGGCTATGATTGTTTTTTCAATGGTTTTATTTATCGGACTGATATGGTTTTATAGAAAAAGAACGGGGATTGCGATTAAACCGATGATTGTTGGGGCAGTGGGGTTTGTTGTTTTTACGCAAATATTAGAAAAGGTGTTGCATGTGGCCGTTATCACTAAATTCCCGAATTATGCCGAACATCCATGGGCATTTGGGACGTATGGTGCTTTAGCCGCTGGTGTATTTGAAGAGCTAGGCAGGTTCCTGTTGTTTGTCTGGCTTTTGAAAAAATACCATGACTATAAAAGCGGTATTTCCTTTGGCATCGGCTGGGGTGGCATCGAAGCCATTCTCCTTTCACTGATCATAGCCGGGCAAAGGATTATATTGTCACTTTTGTTAAATGCAGGCGTATTGGAGGCGGCAGTGGGAGCGCAATTTCCTGCTGACCAGCTGGCAGCCGTCAAGGACGAGCTTGTAAGTAAAGGGGCATCTTTTTATTTACTGGGCAGCTTGGAACGATTCTTTGCTGTTTTCATCCAAATAGCATTAAGTTTACTAGTATTAATTGGTGTAGTAAAGAAGAGATTTTCTTTGGTAGTGTTAGCGATTCTCATTCATGCAGCAATTGATTTCCCGGTCGTATTTTTTCAAACCGGCCACATAAAACAACTTTGGATCATTGAAGTTTATGTTGCGATGATTGGGATCTTATCCTTTTTCTTTATTAAAAAGGCGAGAACCTTCCTGCCAGATATTCCAACAAAATCGTAGAAAGCTTTCAGGAAAAATATTCATTTAATTTGTAAAAAGGTCGGCAAAATGAAAGTCCTTCTATTAAAATAAAGGTAATATTAAATGTGTTAGGAGGAGCTGACGTGAGAGTAGCCATTTGTCAATTATCCAATGGTGTCGATAAAGCTTCTAATTTAAAAAAGGCCCTGC
The DNA here is from genome assembly GCF_010614825.1 of Neobacillus sedimentimangrovi. Classification (NCBI taxonomy): domain Bacteria; kingdom Bacillati; phylum Bacillota; class Bacilli; order Caryophanales; family Bacillaceae; genus Neobacillus; species Neobacillus sedimentimangrovi. The sequence goes on along the minus strand of NZ_JAAFZF010000012.1, from coordinate 8,915 downwards.
AATATATTGAGAAGGCAAAGAAAAAGGGAGTAGATATTGTAATTTTACCTGAATTTTATATGGCGCTAGCGACTCCAAAGTCTGGCGTCCTGCCAGCGGAAGTGGCTGAACCGTTGGATGGTCCATTTGTTACAGCGCTTAAAGAGGCTGCCCGTGAAAACGATATTTACGTGGTATGCGGAATGTATGAAACAAAAGAAGATGAAAACAGTCGTGCCTATAATACTACGGTATTCATTAACCGAGCTGGGGAGCTTGTTCATTCTTATCGGAAGACTCATTTATATGATGCATTTAATTATAAAGAATCTGATACGATTATCCCTGGGGAAAATCGGTATAAGGTTGTTGAAACAGAGTTTGGAAAGATCGGCTTAATGGTATGTTATGAACTAAGATTTCCGGAGATTGCTAGACAATTTGCGCTTCAAGAAGCAGATGTTTTGCTAGTTCCAGCAGGATGGATGGCGGGACCGATGAAAGAAGATCATTGGCAAACATTGATTCGTGCGAGAGCCATCGAAAATACGATGTTCGTCTGCGGGGCCAACTTAGTTGGTACTGAATTTACTGGTCGTAGTGTCGTGGTCGACCCGATGGGGGTTGTCATGGCAAGTGGCGGTGAAGAAGAAACATTGATTGTGACAGACATTGATTTAGAACGGATTCAACAAGTAAGAGCAAAGCTACCGAGTGTTCGCGATCGGAAGCCAGAATTTTATTGTTAAGATCATGGAATACCTACCATTCTAGTTTTTTACTAAAAAGCGGGGCTGTCCGGAAAGTGGTATTTCAGCCGAAATCTTTATAAAAGCAAAACCCAAGAATGCTGTTAAATCAACATTCTTGGGTTTTTAATTTAGGTTCATTTTTCTCTTAAATGGACTTTTTAGACAGCCCCGTTTGTCTATTTTTTCATTAATAAATAGATAAAATATGGTGCACCAATGAGAGCGACCATGATGCCTGCTGGAATGCCTTCAGGATCGACGGCATTTCTTCCTATCGTATCAGCAAGTAATAATAAAAACCCGCCAAGGAGTAATGCAATTGGAATGGACAATTGGTGTCTTGGTCCAACCAAGGCTTTGGCAATATGTGGGGCTAATAGGCCGATAAAAGCGATTTCTCCTGTAACGGAAACGGCTGAGGCGGCAAGGGCAATCGCTGTCAGCATTAAAGTTAGCCGTTCTTTTTCAAGCGAGACGCCAACACCAATGGCTACAGGTTCGCTCAGACTAAGTAGATTCAAGCGATTGGCCTTAAAAAGTGTAAACGGGATTAATACCACCAGCCAAGGGAGAATCGCCCAAATAAACGGCCAATCGGTACCCCAAATGTTTCCGGCCAGCCATTTGGCAATAAAATCAACCTTTTGCCGTTCAGCAGATGAAATTAGAACGATCATTGCACCGGAAAAGGCGAATGAAAACCCAATACCTGTTAATACTAGGTTAACTGGCTGAAGACCTGATTTTCGTTTGTATGAGAAAAGATAGATTAATAATGCTGTAACTAATGCACCAATGAAGGCAACGAGCGGCAATATGTAAACAAATGAACCTACCTCAATAGGAAAGTACAAAAAGAATACGGTAATTGCCACCCCTGCTCCTGAATTGATACCAATAATTCCAGGTTCGGCTAAATCATTGCGGGTTATCCCCTGTAAGATCGTACCAGAAAGGGCAAGGGCCATGCCCGCTAACAAGGTAATGATCATCCTTGGAAGCCGGATGGAGAATAAGACGAACTCTTCTTTAAATGTTCCTTGTCCGAGTAAGGTTGGTAGCAGCCGATCATAGGAAAGAGCAGCGGACCCCATGCCGAGTCCAATGATGCCAGTAAGGGCAATTAAAATGAATAGAATGAAAAGAATGATTCTTTGTTTTCTAATTAATGCTGGTTGAATCATGAGAATGCTTTTCCCCCTTTACGCACAATGATCAGGAAAAAGGGAAGTCCAACCATAGCGATAATGGCCGCAACAGGTGTTTCATAAGGAGCATTAATGGTTCGGCCTAGTGTGTCAGCCAATAGCATAAAGATCGCACCAGTAATCGCGGTCATCGGTATAATATAGCGGTAATCCGTTCCAACGATGGCTCGAACGATATGCGGGACCATTAATCCGAGAAAAGCCATATTTCCGACAAGAGCAACAGAAGCACCGGCTAGCAAAATGATCACGATAAATAGAATGGTTTTTATTCGGGTGATATTTTGCCCAAGTCCGACGGCCACTTCTTCACTCAAACTAAGAATGGTTAACTGTCTGGAAAAAAGGAGTGAAACAGTAATACCAATTACAATAAAAGGAATAATGACTTGGAGCTGGCCCCAAGACGTACCGACCATTCCTCCAGAAGTCCACATGGTTACGTCTTTAGAAATTTTAAAATAAATACCAATTCCTTCAGCCACTGCACGTAGGAATAATGATACCGCGGCACCGGCAAGAACAATGCGGAGCGGGGAAAAGCCGCCTTTTTTCATAGCACCGATCCCGAATACCATTAGTGTTCCGGCAGCTGCTCCGATAAAACAGACAATGGTAATCGTAAAATAGTTGGCGGAAGGGATGAAAGCAATGGTAATGGCTAGAGCTGCATTGGCGCCAGCTGTTAGCCCCAAGAGACCAGGATCAGCAAGTGGATTTCTCGTCAAACCTTGCATAATGGCTCCGGCAACAGCGAGTGCAGCCCCAACTAAAATAGCGGCAACTTCCCTTGGAAAGCGGATTTCCCGAAGCATTAAAATCGTTTTATTTTTCTCAGTAGATGTAAGTGCCAGCCAAACATCTTTAATGGATGTTTCCGCTGCCCCTACGACCATAGCAATGATAAACATGGCAATAAAAGCAAGAATTCCTGCTACCAGTATAAAGATAAAGGGGATGGAACGTTGATTCTCTTTCTTCATCAGTCTCACATCTTCTCTTTCGTAAAAATAGGGAAGAGGAATTCTTATATCAAGAATTCCTCCACCGGTTAATTGTTTCCAAGAAATGATTTTTTAATAAATTCTAATTGATTTTCTAAAGTGATTGGGTCGCTGAAGGAAGCACCTTCGCCTCTCATTTCAAATACATGTCCATTTTTAACAGCAGGAATGTTTTTGTAAGTTTCTGTTTCTTGGAATGAGACATCTGCATCTTGGTATTTGCTTAAGATCAGATAATCACCGACATATTCAGGTAACACTTCAGCAGAAAGCGCATAATATCCATCTTTTAAAGCCATTTCTTTTACTTTTTCCGGCATTTTCAACTTCATAGATTGATAGAGAATTTCGGTACCGCGTGCCCAGTTGTCACCGAAGACATAAAGATCCTTGCCATAGCTTTCGATGACAGTGACCGTTGCATCTTCCCCGATTTTTGTGCGGATTTCTTCTCCAGCAGCTTCAGCCCGTTTTTTGAAGTCTTCTACCCAAGCACGGGCTTCTTTTTCTTTGTTTAATAGTTTACCAATTTCAATATGTTGGGTTAAATAATCCAATTTTCCCCATGTATATGTAACGGTAGGGGCAATCTGTTTCAATTTATCAATGTTTTTAATATTGGATAATCCAATAATTAAATCTGGCTCTAATTCGATAATTTTTTCAATATTTTCATCAGAAACTTCAGCAACATCTTTTAATTCATCTTTAAAAGTAGGGTTATTTTTAGACCAAACATCGACACCAACGACATTGACGCCTAATTGTAGGACATTACCTGTATATCCGGAAAGCAAAACCACTCGTTTCGGGTTGGCTGGGACTTCAACAGGACCATTCTCAGATTGATAGGTAATTGTTTTTGGTTTATCCTCTTTGACAGAGCTGCTTTCTTCCTTGCTAGAATTGTTGTTGTTGCTGCAAGCGCTAATAATTAACACTAACAGCAGAATAAACGGGAACAGCAGTTTTTTCATGTTTGTAGTCTCCTTTTATAAGATTGTAAGTAATGCACATTGGTTTGTTGGTTCGCGGATCTCTTCCGATTTCCGCATCGATTTGAAAAACTTTTCTAAGCACATCGCGGGTAATGACTTCTTCACAGGTACCTGCTTTGACAACCTCGCCATCTTTTAAGGCAATAATATAGTCGGCAAATCGTGCTGCTTGGTTTAAATCATGTAAGACCATAATGATGGTACGCTCTTGTTCTTTGTTCAGTTTTTGCAATAATTCTAAAACCTCAAGCTGGTGGGCCATATCCAAATAGGTGGTTGGCTCATCAAGGAAAATGATATCGGTTTCTTGCGCGAGTGCCATGGCAATCCAAACTCTTTGTCGCTGGCCGCCGGAAAGGGCGTCAACGGGATGAAACTTAAAATCAGCGGTTCCTGTGACATCAAGAGCCCATTCAATGACCTCATAATCTTTTTTCGTTAATCGGCCGAAGCCTGATTGATATGGAAAGCGGCCGTAAGATACAAGTTCACCGACGGTTAGTCCGCTTGCACTTTCAGGTGTCTGGGGTAGGATCGCCATTTTTTTGGCGAGTAGTTTTGTGTTTACTTTTGAAATATCTTTCCCATCTAGGACAACGGATCCAGACTGTTGTGAAATAATCCGGGTAATTGCTTTTAATAGGGTGGATTTCCCACAACCGTTCGGACCGATAATGGTCGTAATTTTTTTGTCTGGAATTTTCACACTGAGATTTTTTACAATATGGCGTTCACCATAGCCAATATTCAAACTTTCTGTATAAAGGCGAGTCATTACCTGACCTCCGCTTCTGATTGATAATGATTATCAGTGTCATATTCGTAATTAAATATACCGCCCTATTGACTTTTTTGTCAATATAAAATTTATATTGCCAAGACAATGAGAATAGTATATGATTTTAATGAGAATGATAATCAATTACGCCTGATTGTGGGAGTGAACAGTATGGATAAACTTGAACTTTTTGATGTGACGATAATTGGAGGGGGACCAGCTGGATTATATTCTGCGTTTTACAGCGGTCTAAGAGAAATGAAGACCAAGATTATCGAATACCAGCCTTATTTAGGCGGAAAGTTGCATGTTTATCCGGAAAAAATGATTTGGGATGTTGGAGGGCTAACACCTATACCAGCTGCAAAGCTGATTGATCAGCTAGTACAACAAGGATTAACCTTTAATCCCACAGTGGTATTAAATGAAAAAGTAGAGTCGATTTCGAAAAATAAAGAGGGAATTTTTGTTTTAACGGGATCCTCAGGCCAAAAGCATTATTCAAAAACCGTTATTGTCGCAGTTGGGAGCGGAATCTTGAAGCCGCATAAGCTCGATATAGAAGGAGCAGAACGGTTTGAGGTCACCAATTTGAATTACACAGTGAAATCATTAAAGCGTTTTAAAGATAAAACAGTGATTATTTCTGGTGGCGGTAATTCAGCTATTGATTGGGCAAATGAGCTAGAACCAATTGCAAAGCAAGTATATGTAGTCTATCGGAAGGAAGCTCTGAACGGGCATGAAGCCCAAGTTTCTCAGCTTTTAAATAGTTCGGTTATTTGTTATTTTAATACCTCAATTACTAAATTAATGGCTAGTTCTAATCATGAAGTGATCGAACAGGTGGAATTGACTAACCAGCAAACAGAGGAAACTTTGTATTTGCCGGTTGACGAGGTGATCATCAATCATGGGTATGAGCGAGATGCTTCCTTACTAAATAATAGTGAAGTAGAGATCTCCATGGCAGATGATTTTTACATTGAGGGAAATGCAAACAGCGAAACTTCTGTCCCAGGAATTTACGCAGCGGGGGATATCTTAAAGCATGATGGGAAAGTTTATTTAATTGCTGGTGCCTTTCAGGATGCTGCCAATGCCGTTAACAGGGCAAAGCAATTTATTCAACCTGATGCGGAAAAATATGCGATGGTTTCTTCTCATAATGAGAAGTTTAAAGAACAAAATAAAGAGCTTGTTAAACAAATGATGAATTGAATAAATGTAAGGTTGAAAATAATCAAAAAGGGAAACCAAAAGTTTATGGGGTTTCCCTTTTTGATTAACTAACGAACTTAAAGTGGTGGATTTTCTACTCCTAAGTGAATCCAATCTTCTTTTGGGGGTCCATAAACCCCAAAAGGCTTAATTCCAGCTTGACGCATGAGTACGGTAGCTTGTCCACGATGATGAATAATGTGCTTAATGAGCCCCATCAATATTTGAGCATTTGTTTCTTTTCTTCCAAACGCGATTTGCACTTCCTTTAAGGTTTCATCCGTCCATTGTTCTTCAATGGCTTTAGCTGCAGAAGAACTGATCTGCTTAAAAGTTTCTACTATTTCTTTCGCAGAGGTAGGGATCTTTTCTGCATATTCTATTTCATCCATTTTCAGCCCGAAATGAGCTAAATACTCTGGAATATTGGTTGTAAAATGCCAAACAATTCTTCCTAATGTACGACCTTCTGGGTACACTTTTTGACTTAAAGAATCATCTGTTAAGCCTTCTAAAACCTTTTGAGTTAACGATGCCTCCCAATTCCACTCTCGAATAAAGTCTGCAATCGTTATATACATCCACGATCCCCCCAAAACATTTATGAGAATATAGTATAAAACATTTGTTCGTATGTTTCAATTTATCGCTTTTATGGAGTTATTGCTGCCCATTGAACATTGACAGTCCTAAAAGGCTCTATGTGTCTTTCAAGTACAAATCATGTTTCATTGGCTCATTCGTGCTTTGATTCATGCCTTTTACAACAAGGAAAACCTATTTCATTAGATAATTACTTTTACACCATCCATTGCTTGCCATACAAAGTGGATATAAAAAAGGGGGCAGGTGCCCCGTAAATAGAAAGAATAACTAAATCTCAATAATAATTGGCAAAATCATTGGTTTTCTCTTTATTTGTTGGAACAAATATTGTCCCACGGTTTTTTTGATGGTTTGTTTAATGATATTCCATTGGCGGATATTTTCCACGAGCAATTCCTCAACAGACTTTTTCACCAAACCATTGATCTCTTGTAGTAGGTTTTCGGAATTTTTCACATACACAAATCCTCGAGTAATGGTGTCGGGACCTTGGATGATTCTTCCGTCATGCTTACTCAATGTTAAAACAAAAACGAGCATGCCATCTTCAGACAACTGCTTTCGATCTCGGAGCACCACGTCACCGACATCTCCAACACTTATCCCGTCAACATAGATATCTCCAGCCGGAACATTCCGAGTTTGTCGGGCAATTCCACCTTGAATATCCACGACATCACCATTTCGGATAATAAAGGTATTTCCTTTCTCTACCCCAACTGACTCTGCAAGCTGCCGGTGATGGTGTAACATCCGATACTCCCCGTGAATGGGTATAAAGTATGTTGGTTTCATGAGGGTAAGCATCCATTTCAAATCTTCCTGATAGCCATGACCGGAAACATGCATTCCGGTCGTGCTGCCGGAACCATAGATGACACGAGCCCCAAGCTGAAAAAGTTGGTCAATAATCCGTGAAACCGCTTTTTCGTTGCCAGGTATTGGGGAGGCTGCCATGATCACGGTATCTCCCGGATTTATCGAGGCATCGCGGTAGTTTCCAGCGGCCAAGCGGGCAAGAGCGGCGTTGGGCTCACCTTGACTGCCCGTGCATAAAACAGCGATCTTTTCTGAAGCATGTTTTTCTATCTCACTTGCTTCAATGACCAATCCTTCCGGTACGGACAAATACCCGCGTTCCATTGCTACCTCTAACACATTCACCATACTCCTACCCAACAACGCCAGCTTCCGGTTTGTCTTAATGCAGGCTTCGACTACTTGCTGTACCCGGTTTACATTAGAAGCAAAGGTTGAAACAAAGATTTTCCCGTCCGCTTTTAAAAATGCCTCCATTAGATGGTTTGCAACCATTTGCTCTGAAGGGGTGAATCCCTTTCGTTCTGCATTGGTGCTCTCCGATATTAAGACGAGCACACCATTCTGTCCGATTTCGGCCATTTTATGAATATCAGAATTTTGGTTATTGGCAGGCGTTAAGTCGAATTTAAAGTCTCCGGTATGAACCACATTTCCTTCTGGTGTGTGAAAAACAATACCTAAACAATCAGGAATACTATGGCTGACTTTGAAAAAAGACACTCCAATTTCTCCAAACTCTAGTCGTGTATCCGCATCGATGGCAATGAGTTTCGTATCACCTTTTAGTCTATGTTCCTCTAATTTTAATTCTATTAGCCCGAGGGTAAACCGTGTCGCATAAATCGGTACATTGATTTTTTTAAAAAAGTAAGGAATTCCACCAATATGATCCTCGTGGCCATGGGTTACAATTAGAGCTTTGATTTTATCTCGGTTTTCCTCTAAATAAGACACATCAGGTATAATCAGATCAATTCCTAGCAAGCTTTCGTCCGGGAACATACCGCCACAGTCGATGACCACGATCTCATCGCCATATTGCACCACATACATATTTTTCCCGATTTCGTTGACGCCTCCAAGGGCAAAGATGGATAAGGTATTTTGATTGGTTGTCAAGTCGATACCCTCCCGTATTCGATAAGATGTTCCTAGTATTTCCTTTTTGAAAATTAAAAATTCTAACAATAAAGAATAGGGAGTACTATAAATAGTCGAATCATTTCTTTTATACAATCTGGTAAATTAGTTTATTGGTAGTATACAAATGTGTTTTATGGAAAAAAAGTCCAGTAGAACAAAATGGCTCTACTGGACTTATCATGTGCGCCCGGCATGGGTGTAATCTATAGGGTGAAAGTCCCGAGCTGCGAAGGCAGAAGTAGCAGTTAGCTTAACGCAAGGGTGTCCGTGGTGACGCGGAATCTGAAGGAAGCGAGCGGCAAACTTCCGGTCTGAGGAACACGAACTTCATATGAGGCTAGGTATCACTGGGTGAGTTTGCATGACAAAACAAAGCCCTTTCTGCCGAAGGTGATACAGAGTAA
>NZ_JAAFZF010000011.1:0-63169 GCF_010614825.1 Neobacillus sedimentimangrovi | reverse complement strand
TGAATGGAAAGCTTATGAATGGGGGAACAGTCGTAAAGGTTATTGGCGAATCTCAAAAAGTCCCATATTACACAGAACCCTTGGAAACTCCTATTGGAGTAACCAAGGGCTTAAAAGTCTACAGAAACGTTATGAATTCTTGCGTCATTTATCTTGATTGAACCGCCGTATACGGAACCGTACGTACGGTGGTGTGAGAGGACGGGGGTTAATCACCCCCTCCTACTCGATTTGCCAAAGTCATGGGGGTAGCATTTAGGATGAAAGTCCTGATCTATGAAAGAAGGAGATACAGTAGCTTAACGTAAAGAGGGCCTTTTTAACTATGAACGAGACTGAGGAAATGATTTGGATTTGGTGTGCCTCTTGTAAGAATTGCTTGCAGCCCAATTCTACTCAAAATCCTTGATAACACCTACTAGAGTCAACGTAGTTCAAAAACCTATATGGATGTTGATGAATTTCTTCTTCATGAGTGAATCGTTCCCCCTCCAATTCAAAGAAATTTGAAAGCGGTTTAAACACTAAAGTAAAGTTTAGTGGAAACTTCTTTCCTTATTCGCTCTCCATCTTACGACCGATTACCTTTCGATTAATTCTGACTTTTCATATTTCCTTTATTCCATTGAAGCAGTAAAATAAAACGTATATTATTCAAATAATTTAAACAAAGGCAATTGACAAATACCTATAGGTATAGTAGGATTTAATTCATCAATTACCAAATTCTCATCCAGAGTGTCTTTAGGGTATGGCCCATTGATGCCCGGCAGCCTGTCAAAAAAAAATGGTGCCTATTTCAGAAAAAAGTGTAACTCCATCGAGTGATAGGGTATGAAACAAACTAGTCAGGCTTTAACCTAAAATGGAAAGGTGTTTTTTTGAAAAGGGGGGCGGATCATTTGGGGACATCAGAATGGCAAGTAGTGGCTGAACATCTTAAGAGAATGCTAGAATCGATAAAATTCGGTTCCATCACACTCGTGGTTCAGGATGGCAAAGTGATACAAATTGAGAAAAGCGAAAAGGTTCGTCTTCAATCGAATAAAACTCGCTGACTAGACAAACTAGAGGCGGTCTTAACCTATGGGGAGGGGGAGACTGCCTTTTTTACAATGGATAGGAGGAAATATATGGAAAGTGCAGTAACGTATCAAAATTGGAGTCAAATTTCCGACTCATTTTCCATTGATGATCAAACAAAAGGGGCTCGTGGTGTTTTAGAGTGGGCTTATTCCCATTATGATGAGAATCAAATCGTCTATGCTTCGAGTTTTGGGGCAGAAGCGATTGTACTCATTGATTTGATCTACCAAGTGAAACCAGATGCTCATATTGTCTTTTTAGACACAGGGCTACATTTTCTCGAAACCTATGATGTGATTGAGAAAATAAAAAGTCGTTTCCCTTCATTAAAGATTGAACTCAAACAGCCTGCATTAAGTGTTGATGAACAGGCACATCAATATGGTTCAGCATTATGGAAACGAGACCCAAATCAATGTTGTCAAATTAGAAAAGTCATCCCACTAAGAGAGACGTTGTCCACAAAGCTAGCCTGGATTTCAGGTCTCAGACGAGATCAGTCGCCGACAAGGAAGGATACACAATTCATTAACAAAGATGAGAAGTTTAAGAATATCAAAATTTGTCCATTAATTCATTGGACATGGGATGAAGTTTGGTCTTACATCCGGGAGAAAGACTTGCCATATAACGAGCTACACGACCGGGGATATCCAAGTATCGGCTGTTTTCCTTGTACACAAGCAGTTGAATCAGGTGGAGATACCCGTGCCGGACGCTGGGCAGGCAGCAGTAAGACGGAATGCGGTTTACACGCATAATAATAGTTTTCTAGATAAGTGAAGTTTTGATTGGATTTTTCGGATAAAGGAGGGATTTCCTTGGTTACAATTTTAGCCATTACAATTGGGATATTTTTTGCAATCAATATTGGTGCCAGCGGGGCGGCTGCTTCCATGGGTATATCTTATGGAGCGGGTGTAGTAAAAAAACAGCTAGCACTCGTCCTTTGCGGCATCGCTGTATTCCTAGGTGCATGGCTTGGGGGAGGTGAAGTCGTAAAGACGATTGGGAGCGGGATCGTTCCGGAAAAAACCTTTACTAATGCGATTGCACTAATTGTCTTGGCTTCAGCCGCTTTATCCTTGTTCTTGGCCAATATCTTTGGAATCCCTCTTTCGACTAGTGAGGTGGCTGTCGGCGCCGTTGTTGGTGCCGGAATGGTGTTTCAATCTGTCTATGTTGGAAAACTTTTATGGATTATGATGTTTTGGCTGATTACGCCTTTAGCGGCTTTTGTCATTGCTGTGTTAGCTACTAATCTATTAAAAATAAAGGCGTTTCAAACATTGCTTGGCAAGTCCAAGGCAACCTCCGTATTAGCCATTCTCGTGGTTTGTATGGGGCTGTTTGAGGCCTTTTCTGCCGGAATGAATAATGTGGCGAATGCCGTTGGACCCCTTGTCGCAGCACAGCTGATGTCTAAGGGGGATGGAGTCCTTTGGGGAGGGCTGGCCGTGGCCTTTGGCGCCATTGTTTTAGGTCATCGAGTGATTGAAACCAATGGAAAAAAAATCACCACTCTTAAACTGGAAGAAGGCTGTATCATATCTGGAACGGGGGCAGGGATTGTGACCGTAGCTTCGATTTTTGGCATACCCGTTCCATTAACACAGATTACTACTTCTTCCATTATTGGGATTGGCTTTGTGAAAAACGGCAGAGCCGTACTAAAAAAGGAGATTGTCGTTCAGCTTTTGACAGTTTGGCTCGTTTCTCCTGTATTATCCATGGTTCTATCTTATACCATTATTCAATTGCTCATCGTTAAAAATGTATATTCTGTTGTTATCATGGCTGGGGTGCTCATTTCTGTTTTTGGCGTGTTGTCTTTGATGAAGAAGACGTCATCCATGGGAACAACTGTTCATTCTCAAATTGTAAAAGATTAATAAAGTGGAAGGTAGGTTGATTAGTATGTCCTTTTTACCAAAACCGCATGGAGGAAAACTTGTTCAAGCATACGATCCCAATTATGATATCTCTCATATTGAAAAAGAAATAAAAATTGATGCGATTGCTTTAAGTGATTTAGAACTAATTGGTGTTGGTTTATTTAGTCCTTTAACCGGATTTTTAGGAAAAGCTGACTATGAATCTGTTGTTACGCGCATGCGATTGGCAGATGATACCGTGTGGTCTATCCCTATTACTCTACCAGTTTCCTATGAAGTAGCAGATACGCTCGTTGCAGGAGAAGAAGTGAAACTATCGTATGAAAATGAAGTCTATGGTGTCATTAAAGTTTCAGAATGGTATGAGCCAGATTTATCATTAGAAGCTAGAGAGGTATATAAAACAGAAGAACTAGCCCACCCAGGTGTAAAACGTCTTTTTGAAAGAGGACCTGTCTATGTTGCTGGTGAAGTAGTTCTTGTTAAAAAGCCTGAAAAAGGAGTATTTGCAGATGTTTGGTTAGAGCCAAAAGAAACAAGAGCCTTATTTGAAGAAAAAGGCTGGAAAACAGTCGTTGGCTTCCAAACTAGAAATCCAATTCATCGTGCACATGAATATATTCAAAAAGCGGCATTAGAAACGGTCGATGGACTTTTTGTGAATCCGCTAGTCGGGGAAACCAAATCCGATGATGTCCCTGCGGAGGTTCGCTTAAAGAGCTATCGAGTTTTACTAGAAAACTATTATCCAAAAGAACGAGTTCAATTGGGCGTTTATCCAGCAGCTATGCGCTATGCCGGTCCAAGGGAAGCGATTTTCCATGCGATTGCCCGCAAAAACTTCGGATGCACTCACTTCATCGTAGGTCGTGACCATGCAGGTGTAGGAAACTATTATGGAACGTACGATGCTCAACATATTTTCCGTAATTTTACAGAAGAAGAGCTTGGAATTAAGCCATTGTTCTTTGAACATAGTTTCTATTGCAAAAAATGTGATGGAATGGCTTCAGATAAAACTTGCCCACATGGTAAAGAAGATCGCGTGATTCTATCTGGAACCAAAGTGAGAGAAATGCTTCGCGCAGGAATCCAACCTCCTTCCACTTTCAGTCGTAAAGAAGTCGTCGAAGTGCTGATTGAAGGTATGAGAGAAAAAACAACGGTATAAGGAGAAAAAAGGATGGGAAAATCAACGAATATTACATGGCATGAGACAACAATTTCAAAAACAGACCGACGGATTCAAAATGGTCATGGAAGCTGTGTTCTTTGGTTTACCGGGCTTTCAGGATCAGGGAAATCGACAATTGCAAACGCGGTTTCCTATGAGCTATACCGCTTAGGTATCAATGAGTATGTGCTAGATGGGGATAACATCCGACATGGTTTAAATAAGGACCTAGGGTTTTCGGAGCATGACCGTGCAGAAAATATTCGCCGAATCGGTGAAGTTGCCAAACTATTTGTAGATAGCGGAAAGGTGGTTACAACCGCATTTATATCGCCATTCCGTTCTGACCGCGATCAAGTACGGGCGTTATTTGAAGAGGGAGAGTTTATAGAGGTTTATATTGATTGTCCTCTTGAAGAATGTGAACGCCGTGATCCTAAACAGCTATATGCAAAAGCCCGCCGCGGTGAGATCAAAGATTTTACGGGTATTGATTCCCCTTATGAAGCACCCGATAATCCTGAGATTGTCATTCATTCGGACAAAGTAACAGTTGAAGAAGCAGTGGAACAAGTATTACATTATTTACGAGAGAAAAACATAATTTAATGTGGGTGAAAGGGGCAGCTACTAGCATGAAAGCGATTCTGTACGTCGGCCATGGAACCAGGTCAAAAAATGGAGTAGAGGAAGTACGGGAATTTATGGGAAGGATCATGGAACGAAGTGATGTTCCCATTCAAGAACTCTGCTTCCTAGAGTTGACCGATCCCCCGATTGAAGAGGGATTTCTCCGATGTGTCGAAAGAGGTGCAACTGAAATCATCGTTGTACCACTTTTTCTGCTGGCTGCTGGTCACATTAAGGAAGACATTCCTAAAGAGCTGGCTTTATTAAAAGAGAAATATCCGGGAATTTCAGTAAAAATGAAGGATGCTTTTGGCGTCCATCACAAAATACTGGATGGGATGGCCGAACTGATTCGAAATACGGTCCCCGAATTATCAGCCGCTGATTCTGTATTAATTGTTGGAAGGGGAAGCAGTGACCCAGGGATTCATGTTGCGTTTTCTGAAATTGTATCTGGAATTCGTGACCGATTACCCGTGAACCATGTCTCTGTTTGTTATTTAGCTGCTGCAAAACCGAGTTTTGATGAAGGGTTGGAGCAAATTTCACAGGTTACAAAAGGGCAAGTGGTCGTACTACCTTATTTATTATTTTCCGGGCTATTGTTAAGTGAGGTTAACCATAAAGTTTTGAAACGACAAAAGCAAGGCCAGCGTATCGTACATACGGGACCATTAAGCAAACATCGTGTGATAGAAGATCTTATCATTGAAAAGGCATCAGAATGACATAGAAAAAATACACGAATATGAATATAAAGTCTATTTAAAAACCCGAACTATTTTAAAACTCTATCTTTGAGTTTTACATAATGGTTCGGGTTTTTCTTTCATTAAAATTCTTTCATTCCAACTTCTTTTTATAAAATCCCTTTATTTTTATTTCTTTAAGTGGAATGGAACGGTTGTAATAATAATATCTCTTCTAAATAAAAGATAGGCACGAATTAATAAACTAGTTTGGTTATGAAGGATATTATGCCATCCTTTTTTAGGTAGAAATTGTGGGATAACTATTGTTACACCAAATTTAGCTTCACTTGCTTTATGCTGAATGATATCAATAAACTTCGTAAGTGGTTGGATGATACTTCTATACTGTGAGTGTAGAGTAACAAGTCTAACATCGGGTTGCCACTTTTTCCACTTTTCTTCGAATATCTTTGCATCTTCTCTTTCGAAAGATACATAAACGGCAATAATCTGATTGGCAGAAAGAGATTTAGCATAATTTAATGAATTCTCTACTACTCGTGTAATACCAGCAACAGGTACAATAATGACGTGACCTTCAATCGGTTCTACTTTTTCATCTTTGGATATTCGAAGTTGTTCCCCTACGGCATCATAGTGATTCTTAATTCGATGGAACAAAACAATCATTACTGGAATAAAAATTAAGACCGGCCATACCTGGCTAAACTTTGTTAAAAAGAACATCAATGTGACAATTAAGCTGATTGTAGCTCCTGTTGCATTAATTATCAATTTTGGAAGCCATCCATTAGGTTTTTCACGAATCCACTTTACCACCATTCCGGTTTGTGACAATGTAAATGGAATAAATACACCTACTGCATATAATGGAATCAGATGTTCTGTTTGACCGTTAAACGCAATAATAAGGACAATTGAACTTATTGCGAGGAAGAGAATCCCATTGGAATATCCTAGACGGTCTCCTCTTATCGTAAACATCCTTGGAATAAATTTATCTTTAGCAAGATTAACCGCTAGTAAAGGAAAGGCAGTAAAGCCAGTATTAGCAGCTAAAATTAAAATTAATGCTGTCGTTCCTTGTATAAAGAAATACATCATATTCCTTCCAAAGGTTTTTTCAGCTATTTGTGAAACAACTGTAACTTCAGTTTTAGGTGTAATTCCATAATAGTAAGCTAAAAAAACGATTCCCGAAAATAGAAGTGCAAGTAAAACTCCCATCATTAACAAT
Source organism: Neobacillus sedimentimangrovi (assembly GCF_010614825.1). NCBI lineage: Bacteria > Bacillati > Bacillota > Bacilli > Caryophanales > Bacillaceae > Neobacillus > Neobacillus sedimentimangrovi. The sequence continues at coordinate 56,434 of NZ_JAAFZF010000011.1, read as the reverse complement.
GTTTTTGCCGCATTTTTGGGAGCTGGACTTTTAAAGTTTGGAATTGCATTTGATATAGCCTCAACTCCAGTTAATGCAGAACTCCCTGAGGCGAATGCTTTTAGAAGTAAAAAAAGACTAATTCCTGTAACTGGTGTACCAATAGGTGTGTGTAATTCATTTGAAACGGAACCTGTAAGAATATGAAATACCCCTACTCCTATTAATATAAATAAAGCTAGAACAAATAAGTAAACAGGATATGCTAAAATGGAAGCAGATTCAGTTACTCCTCTTAAATTTAAGATGGTAAGAAAAATAACAAATAAGATGGCTATGACCACTTTATAAGAATGTAAAGCAGGAAAAGCTGACGTTATGGCATCTGTCCCTGCTGAGACGCTTACTGCAACCGTTAAGATATAGTCGACCAATAGGGAGCCTCCTGCGATTAACCCCGGATTGACACCAAGATTATTCTTAGAAACTACATAAGCTCCTCCACCTTGAGGATAAGCAAAAATAATTTGTCGATACGACAAAATCAAGGCTGTTAATAAAATCAGAACTCCAACTGCAATAGGTATTGAATACCAAAAGGCTGCCGCACCTAGAGTAAAAAGGACAATCAATATTTGCTCCGGACCATAGGCAACGGAAGAAAGAGCATCTGAAGAAAGAATCGCTAATGCTTTCGTTTTGCTAAGTTTTTGTTCTCCTAATTCTGTTGATTTTAATGGGCGTCCAATTAAAAATCTTTTTAATGCAAAAATCATGACAATTCACCCGCCGTTTAATTATTAATGTGTATTTTGCCCTGTTGGAAATGGAAATATCTTGACGAGTGGACTTTTTTACCAGTTAATAATAAAAAATGCCCACAAGCCATAGCTAAATAGACTTGTAGACATTATCTTTTTTGTCTCACAAGTTCCACCTTCCTTCTCATTGAACGCTTACGAGGTTAGCTGTCGGATTCGGACCAAATGAGTAGCCCTACCAAAATTGGATTCACCCCTTGGATTAAGAAATAATCCATAAAAATGGTTCCCCCGCACCTAATGGTTTCAGCGATTTAGAAATTTGAAACTGTGATAATCATACTCCTCTGATTTTAAAAAGTAAATAATAATTTTGTATGAAAGTTTAATACCTCAAAAAAAGGAAATGTTATCTAGATAAGGAGTCCAATCATTAAATTTATTTATAAGGAGAAATGGAATGTTTGAAGGGAAAAAACCGTTATTATCAGATGAATTCTTAGATGAATTAGCAAAAGAAATTAACGAAGAATTTGGATGGGATAATGAAATTGAGGGTAGGAACATTGAAATTGAAAGTAATACAAAGCAATCTAAAGAGGATATGGAATAAATCCCGTTACTCTTTAATTGAAGTTAAATCAGTTATCTACATTTTTTCATTAATTAAAGTAATACTTATTATATCTTACCGACTATCCTTCACCGATGGTTATAAAGTTTTTTTGATACAGTAGGTAAATAATGAAATGAAAAGAGCTTGCCATTCAGGCTTAATTTTTTTAACTAAACTGTTCCAATTAATAGAATAAAAAATTCTTTGGTGTAGTAAAGGTCTACATAAAATATTTAAATTGGTCACCATATTATAAAGACCTTATTAAACCCATTCATACTTTGTAAATTAAAGATTTAAGCAAACAATAAAAAATGATGTAAGTATTATCTTCCATAACTATCCTTACTCCAATATTTTAGTATATCTATAATTTAATTGAAGAATTTTCATTTTCCATTGCATGAAATTGGAAATATTCAACCTCATCAGGTAAAATGCAATTGTAGCTTTTTAAGGATAAAGCGAAAATGTATGAATGAAGGGAGAGGTTAGCATGCCAACAAGCTTAAAATCAACAACACGATTACATAACGGAGTGGAAATGCCTTGGTTCGGCCTTGGGGTATATAAAGTAAAAGAAGGTTCAGAAGTCATTGAATCTGTTAAAGCAGCTATAAAAAATGGCTACCGGAGCATTGATACGGCTGCGATTTACGAAAATGAAGAGGGAGTAGGGCAAGCGATCAGAGAATCAGGTGTTCCTCGGGAAGAATTGTTTATTACTTCCAAAGTATGGAATTCTGATCAAGGCTATGAATCCACACTTCAAGCATACGAAACTAGCCTTAAGAAGCTAGGTCTTGAATACTTGGATTTATACTTAATCCACTGGCCTGGAAAGGATAAATACAAAGAAACTTGGAAAGCACTTGAAAAACTATACAAAGAAGGTCGTGTCCGTGCCATTGGAGTGAGCAATTTCCAAATCCACCATCTAGAAGAATTGCTAAAAGATGCAGAAATTAAACCAATGGTTAACCAAGTGGAATACCACCCACACCTTCAACAAAAAGAACTCCTTGCTTTTTGTCAAAAAGAAGGAATTCAGCTGGAAGCATGGTCTCCACTAAAACAGGGACAATTACTTCAAGAGCCTACATTAACTGAGATTGCTGAAAAATATGGTAAAACAACGGCACAAGTCATTTTACGCTGGGATCTTCAGACAAAAGTAGTGACCATTCCAAAATCGATCAAAGAACAACGAATTATTGAAAATGCCAATATTTTCGATTTTGAATTATCACAAGAAGATATGGAGAAAATTGCTAGTTTAAATAAGGATGAACGTGTTGGTCCAAATCCGGATGAATTCATGGTAGGTTTTGAAGAATAAGAATAAGGAATAGAAAAAAGAGGGGATTCCTGACTCCTTTACGGGGGTCATTTCGAATCTGCCTCTTTTATTTTTTAATTGATAGGACCTCGTTGCATTGTTCAATTGACATAAGAATCAGTTTTTATTTTTCACTTTTTTTCTCACCGCTTGGTTGATCGTTAAGGGTACGATAAATTTGTGTATACATACTTCCCTCAACAATATGCTCTAGGAAAAATGGGCCGATGAGTTCCAGATATTCTTCATTGTCAAACATCTTTTTGTTTTGCAGTTCCATTTCTGCCAATCCTTCATAAGTAGAAAGAAGGGCATACGTATGATCGTGACCTGAGACGGGTGTTAGGATTTCAACCTTATGATTGTAATTTTCCATTCTAAATTTTTTTATCTTTCTTAAATTTTCTATGGCTTCTTTAAAGTGTTCCTGTCGTATGACAAATGTCTGGTAAACGATAACTGTCATTTTGCACACCCCCTAATTTAGAAACAGGAATACATAATTGGCTATTGTAATTGTTCCCAATCTATATAATTGCCGCTTCCTTGACAACTTGGACATTCAAAAGAGTTATAATAGGAAAATTCGTTATATGGATATACGGTGAATCCTCGTCCGTAACAATCAGGGCATTTCCCCTGATTTCTCATTCTGGAGAGATGATTCTGGTATCGTGATTCCCTCCACTGATGAAAAGCATTGAGCAATCCCATTATTTTCACCTCATTGTTTTTTTATAGTATGTATGTCAAATGGAAAAATTATGCTTTCAACTGCAAAGACAAACCTCTTAACAAAATATGGATTTATACAAATGTTATGAATTTTTGCGTTTTACGTCCAAATCTCTTAAAAAAGGCAAAAAATTTTTGCTGTCCAAATGGAAGAATGGCCAAAAAAGGACTTGGGTACTTTGGCACAAAACTTGCATTATTTGAAAATGTGCAAATAGTTTAAACTGAGGAAAGATTATTTATTGCGTTTTTTTAGTGATTCATTTACTATTTCCTTAGACAAGGAATGAGAAAAAACAACAAATTTCTCATTCCCTTACTAATTGCATGGGAATGAAAGCGCATACTTAAAGGTGTTAAGGGGGAAATTTATGCAATTACACGATAACCACAAATCAAATGAACTACGTAGGTCCATGAAGACCCGGCATCTATTTATGATTTCACTTGGCGGCGTTATTGGTTCGGGATTGTTCTTAGGATCGGGTTATACAATTAGTGAGGCTGGCCCAACTGGAGCCATTATTTCCTATTTGGTTGGTGGAATGATCATGTTTTTCACGATGCTATGCCTCGGTGAATTGGCGGTAGCCATGCCTGTTTCCGGATCATTCCAAACGTACACAACCAAATTTATCGGTCCTGGCACTGGATTTGCACTAGGCTGGCTTTATTGGTTTGGCTGGTCTGTGACAGTCGCATTAGAGTTTTTAGCAGCAGGACAGCTTATGGGTAGATGGTTTCCAGATGTACCAACATGGATCTGGAGTGCAATCTTTGCCGTTGTGCTATTTTCACTAAATGCACTTTCAGCCAAAGCTTTTGGAGAAGCAGAGTTTTGGTTTTCAAGTATTAAGGTAATGGCCATTCTTTTATTTATCGTGTTGGGCGGGGCAGCCATGTTTGGTCTCATTGATATGAAAGGCACCGAGGAAGCTCCAATGTTGTCAAACTTTTTAGAACATGGTTTATTGCCAAATGGACTTACTGCCTTAATTATCACGATGATAGCTGTTAACTTTTCATTCCAAGGAACGGAATTAATCGGTATCGCTGCAGGAGAGAGTGAAGAACCCGAAAAAACCATTCCAAGATCAATTAAACAAACGGTATGGCGTACACTGGTCTTTTTCGTGTTGGCGATCTTCGTTGTAGCGGGCTTAATTCCGATGGACAAGGCAGGTGTCATCGAGAGCCCATTTGTCGTAGTATTTGATAGTATTGGTATTCCATACGCAGCAGATATTATGAACTTTGTTATTTTAACGGCTTTATTATCTGTCGGAAACTCTGGACTTTATGCAGCAACACGTATGTTGTATGCCATGTCAAAAGAAAAAATGGCAAGTCAGGTTTTAACAAAAGTAAATAAACGTGGGGTTCCTATTAATGCATTATTGATCACTCTAGGAATTTCGTTATTATCCTTATTATCTGGATTTTTTGCAGAGGAAACTGTATTTGTTTGGCTTCTTTCTGTAGCAGGATTAGGGGCCCAAGTAGGGTGGATCGCTATCACAGCTTCACAAATTGCTTTCCGAAGAAAGTTTATTCGAGAAGGTGGAAAAGTGGAGGACCTCAAGTTCAGAACGCCATTTTTCCCGGTATTACCAATTATCGCCTTAACCTTAAACATTACGGTTTTAGTAAGTCTGGCATTTGATTCAGAACAGCGCCTAGCCTTATATTTGGGTGTACCATTTGTTCTTGGTTGCTATTTAATTTACCATTTACGAATTAAAAAGAACCGTGAAAAAGAGGGAGTAGAACCACAAGAACTACAGCTTCAGGATAATAAGAGAATGATAATTTAATATATTTTAGACGTTTGGTGAATGTTCACCAAACGTTTTTTTTATAAAAAATACCTGATTTGGGAGATGGTAAGGAAATGACATAGATCAATAATTCTAAAGGAAGAATCGTTAGTAGAGTAAAAGACAAGGAGAATAAAAGTGCTAATGAAAAAAGAGGATTCTAAAGATCTTCCTTTTTATTTATACGGAACATTTTGTCTGTTGACTTATGTTCTAGGACTTTACTTCCTATATGAATAGAAAAAATCCCCAATCGAACTTTAGAAAAAAAGGCTGAGCCCGAAAAGGTCGTAAGGACCATATGGACCAGCCTTCCTTTCATTAGGAAGATTAATCCCCATTGAACATATCAAAAATTCCTCGTGCGATGCTACCTTCATCTTTCGCACCACCGCGATGTGGTGCAGCAGCAAATACGCGGCTAGCCAATCTACTGAATGGGAGCGACTGTATCCAAACGGAACCAGGACCTCTTAATGTCGCGAAAAATAAACCTTCCCCACCGAATAATGCTGTTTTTATTCCTTTTACAAACTCAATGCTATAATCTACATCACGAGTCATGGCAACTAAACATCCAGTATCAACCCGTAAGGTTTGGCCAGGAAGAAGATCTTTCTTCATAATGGTTCCACCTGCATGGATGAAGGCCATTCCATCTCCTTCAAGTTTCTGCATGATAAAACCTTCGCCACCAAAGAAGCCTACACCAATTTTTCTTTGGAATTCAATACCAACCTGTACCCCTTTTGCTGCTGCCAGAAAAGCATCTTTCTGACAGATAATTTTTCCTCCAAGTTCACTTAAATCCATCGGAATGATTTTTCCAGGGTAGGGAGAGGCAAATGACACATGTCTCTTGCTTGAACCTACATTCGTGAAGGTGGTCATAAATAAGCTTTCACCTGTAAGAACACGCTTTCCAGCTGTGAAAAGCTTTCCCATTAGACCTCCGCCATTATTAGATCCATCACCAAAAATCGTTTCCATTTTAATATCATCTTCCATCATCATGAAACTTCCTGCTTCAGCGATAACGGTTTCGTTCGGGTCAAGTTCTACTTCAACGAATTGCATGTCATCGCCATAAATCTTATAATCAATTTCATGGTTATTCATAACAAACCCTCCACTATTTACAAAATAAACAATCAAATTCATTGTAAAGGATTTAAAGAAAAAGTGCTATTCTTTATGGAGTGTGAACTTATCAGTATATATAGAAAGAAATAGAAAAAATTCTATAAAATTAGACATGATTCATTAAGATGGAAGGGGACAATAGTGTCACAGTAGCAGTAATGGATCTTGTTTTAAAAAAATTCCTGTATCGATGATGTAGAATGATGTCACATGATATTGTCTTAGTATTCCTTGACATTCTATTGTATTCATGTTACATTGGAATCAGCCGTTGCACGAGAATAGATTTATGAAAGAAGCTTGTCTAAAGTTTTAAACAAGGTTTGGATAAGGAAATGAAAGTAAAGCTATCTTCGGTGTAATTTGGTGAATTTTACACATGGCTTGTATTCGAGCCAATAGGAGGATTTTTTTTATGAAAAACGGTAAGGTAAAATGGTTTAACTCAGAAAAAGGTTTTGGATTCATCGAAGGAGAAGACGGAAACGATGTATTCGTTCATTACTCTGCAATCCAAACTGAAGGTTTTAAAACTTTAGAAGAAGGTCAAGAAGTTTCTTTCGATGTTGTAGAAGGAGCTCGTGGACCTCAAGCTGCTAACGTAGTGAAGAAATAATTTCTAATATGACGATAACAGTCCGGTATTTTTGCCGGACTGTTTTTAATTTGTCCAAAAAATGGATACTGAAACTGATAGTAAAAAGAGAAAATCTGGTGAATCCAAGAGCCACTTTATGATCCGAACGGGTACACCGACTAATCCAAGAGCCACCCCAGCAATTCAAGAACAATTCCCCTATCTAAGATCAAAAACTGTCAACCAATCCAAGGCCGAAGCCAATAGTATTTTGCTATAATAGTAGTAATGAAAACGCAGTACTTGAGAAGGAGTGCAGTAGATGAAATTTATCCATACGGCCGACTGGCACCTCGGAAAGTTAGTTCACGGTGTTTACATGACGGAGAGCCAGCGGGAAGTACTTCATCAATTTGTTGATATCGTTGCAGAAGAGAAACCGGATGCTGTTATTATCGCAGGGGACCTTTATGATCGTTCTGTCCCGCCGACTGATGCGGTGGAATTACTAGATGAAATCCTCTTTAAAATCAATGTTGAACTAAAAACACCGGTAATTGCGATTGCTGGGAATCATGACAGTGCCGAGCGCTTATCATTTGGAAGCTCCTGGTACAAACACAGTCAATTTTATTTAGCTGGAAAATTAACGAACAGCTTTACTCCCATTCAAATTCAGGGAATTAATTTTTATATGGTTCCTTATGCAGAACCGGGCGTTGTCCGCCAGCTTTTAGAGGATGAATCCATTCACTCCCATCAAGATGCGATGAAGGCGTTGATTGGAAAAATCGAAGAAACATTAAATCCCAATGAACCGAATGTCTTCATTGGACATGCCTTCGTTTTGGGAGGAAAAACGTCGGATTCTGAAAGGGTATTATCTGTTGGCGGGTCTGGTTGTGTCGGTGTTGAATTGTTCGAGCCATTTTCCTATACAGCCCTTGGTCACCTCCATAGCCCTGACGCGATCCATCATTCCAAAGTGAAATATTCCGGATCTCTACTAAAATATTCTTTTTCTGAAGCGAAACAAAAAAAGTCGATATCTATTATTGAAATGGATGAAAAAGGAAATTTTTCACATCGATATCGCTCGCTCAACCCTACTTACGATATGCGGGAAATTGAAGGATATTTAGAAGAGTTGCTGGATCCCCAATTTTATGAAAAGGAACGAACACATGATTATTTAAAAATCACGTTGCTCGATGAAGGGGCATTGATCGACCCAATGAATAAACTGCGCCAAGTTTATCCGAACGTTTTGCATCTGGAAAAGAAAATTGATTTAACGGATGTAAGAAAAAAAGACTCTTACCAAGTCATTCATAGTAAGAAAAAATCGGAAATCGAATTATTTGAACAATTTTATATGGAAATGACTACCGCTGAATTTACGCTTGAAAAAAAAGAAGCCATGGCCGAAATCATTGAAAAGGTTCTGAAAGGGGCGGAAGAAAGGTGAGACCATTAAAATTGACGATGAAAGCGTTTGGCCCGTATGCCAAAACAGAGACGATTGATTTCACCAGGCTTGGAAACAGAACCATGTTCGTTATCTCTGGAAAAACTGGCTCCGGTAAAACAACCATTTTTGATGCGATTAGCTATGCCATTTATGGTAAAGCAAGTGGTGAAGACCGAAATGGCCCTGAACTTCGAAGCCAGTTTGCTAGCGACGATCTGATGACAGAAGTTTCTCTAGAATTTTCCTTAAGAAATAAGGTGTACTTTATTACTCGCTCACCTCAACAATTAAAAAAGAAGGAAAAAGGGGATGGTTATACACAAATTGGGGCAAAAGCGGAATTATATGTTTTAGGTCCAAATGGGGAAAAACAGCTCCTAGCTTCAAAGATTCATGATGTAGAGGAAAAAATTAAGGAAATCATGTTGATTGATGCCAACCAGTTTAGGCAAATTCTCATGATTCCCCAAGGGGAATTTCGTAAACTATTAATTGCTGATAGTAAGGATAAAGAAGCCATACTCCAACGACTTTTCCATACTCAGTTATATAAAAGGATAGAAGAAAGACTGAAGGAAGAAGCAACGGAATTGAAGAAATCGGTTGAGGACCAGGTGAAGGCAAGAAATGAAGCACTTCGCCGAATTCAGGCGGTGACAAATGAAGAACTGAAAAGATACTTGGAGGAAGAAAGTGACAATGACACGTTGATCCTACCGCTTCTGAAAGAAGAAATTGCCGCCATGGGAGAACAATTGGAACAGCTAAATGCTCAACTGAAAGAGAAGGAAAATGAACAAGACCGTTTAAAGGCACAACTTTTTGAAGCGGAAGAAATTCTCAAACAGTTGCAAAAGAAAGAGGAATTAAGGCAACGAAAAACTTGGCTTGAATCCCAGAAAGATACTTTTTCCGGTAAAGAAAAGCAAATTCAACTGGCACAAAAAGCGGCCCTATTGGCGAAGCAAGAAGAACTTTGCCACAGATTGAAAGGAGAATCAGATCGTCTAGGCAGTTTGGTTTCATCAATACAAAAGGAAATTGAGTTAGCTAAAAGCCAGAAAAATCATTATGAACTTCTTTTGAAGCAGGAACAAGAACGGGAAGATGAACGACAAGCAGCTCTTGCTGAGGTGAACAGGCTCATACATATGAAAGAGGATGTGTACTCTTTTTCTGCCTTGGTTAAAGAGAAGGCAAATGTAGAGGCCGCCTTACATGAAGCAAAAGTGAATCTGTCGCAATCAGAAACAAACCTTGAACAACTTGAAAAGCGATTCAAACACCTCCAGAATCAAAAAGAGGAAATTGAAAAAGGCCAGCTTACCTATGTTCGAAATGAACAACAACTTGAAAAATGGCAATCAGAGTTTGACCGTCTTGAAAAATATGAAGTATTACTTAATCGATACAAAAAATCGAAGCAAAATCTTGAGGAAATTACAGGGCGTTATGAAAATACTGTGAGAAATTTAAATGATGCAAAGGCCTTAGTGATCGATCTCGAGCAAAAATGGCTTCATGGCCAAGCCTCCATTTTAGCGTCCAAACTTCAGGAGGGGAACCCATGTCCTGTATGTGGGTCTGAGCACCATCCATCACCGGCCATAGAGCAGGCAGGAAAGGTTCCATCTGAGGAAGACATGAAAGCTGCCAAGGCTCAGGTTTTAAAATGGGAGCAAGAAAAATCGACAGATGAAGCAAGGCTTTATCAATGTCAGTCAGCCGAGAAAACGGACCGGGAAGCACTAGAGGAAAAATTGCAGGAAATTCGTACCTTTAAAGTAGATTTTACAGAAAGCGAATTGCCAAACTTGAAGATGCAAATCGCTTCAGAGAAAAATAACCTCCTTGTTGTGCAGAAAAAATTAGCTGAACAAATCAAGCAATTAGACAGAATAAAAACGGAAATCGAGAAATGTGAAAGGGAAATCCAAGACGGTCAAATCACAAAGCAGCAATTGACAGCACAAGTGACTGATTTGACGGTACAATTTACGGAAAAAAGAACAAACCTTTCAAGGATGATGAACGTCATACCAGAAAATCTTCGTTCTGAAGCTGAATATGAAAAGGCTCTGGCTCAATCCAAACGAAAATATGAAACATTAATCAAACAATTCGAGGATGTACAAAAGGGACTTCAGAACGCGAATGAGAAATTAGCGGCAGAATTAGCGAGATTTACTGACGCTGAAAAGAACTTTCATGAAAAACAGCAAGAATTGAAAGCAGAACGAGAAATCTTTAAGAATATGCTTTCAGAGCAAGGATTTGAGAATTATAGTAATTATGCTTCTTCTAAACTCTCAGAAAGTGAAATCCAAACCCTTGAAAATGAAATTCGCACGTATCGGGAAGAATTACGTTCTGTTTCTGACCGTTTGAGTGAGATGACAGAACAGCTTGCCAATGTGAAAAAACCAGATATAGAAGAGGGAAAACGAAAATTGGCTAATCTTCAAGCGGAAATGGAAGCATTAAATCAACAATGGACAACCCTTTTTGTTAAGAAAAGGGATAATGAAGAAATTTATTCTCGTATCGAGAACTTGAATGCAAGCATGAAAGTTTTAGAAGAACGATATAGCTTAATAGGCCATCTTTACGAGATTACAAGAGGACAAAATCATTTCCGGATTACCTTTGAACGATATGTGCTAGCAGCATTTTTAGATGATATATTACATGAAGCCAATCATCGCTTACGGAAAATGACCTCAGGAAGGTACCAGCTTATCAGGAAAAAAGACCGTGCGAAAGGGAATGTACAAAGTGGATTGGAATTATTAGTGTTCGATCAATATACCGGTCAAAATCGCCATGTGAAAACATTATCAGGTGGTGAAAGCTTTAAGGCATCCTTATCACTCGCATTGGGTTTAGCAGATGTCGTCCAAAATTATGCGGGTGGTGTATCATTAGAAACCATGTTTATCGATGAAGGATTTGGTACCCTTGATCCAGAGTCATTGGAACAAGCCATTGAAGCGTTAATGGATATTCAAAGTAGCGGCCGTTTGGTCGGAATTATCTCTCACGTTCCGGAATTAAAAGAACGAATCGATGCTAGACTTGAGGTGATCGCTGGACAAACGGGTAGTAAAACAGAATTTGTGTTTACAAATTGATCGGGGCTGTCTAAAAAGTCCATTTAAGAGAAAAATGAACCCAAATTAAAAACCCAAGAATGTTGATTTAACAGCATTCTTGGGTTTTGCTTTTATAAAGATTTCGGCTGAAATACCACTTTCCGGACAGCCGCTTTTTTTGATAAATTGCTAGTAGAGTGCATCTTTGTACTCACCCTGTTTCCTTTTGATATTCTTCTGGCTTGAACGATCCTCCCATTCAAGCTACATTAAAGGAGAAGATGTTTAAGAAGGTGGCACGTTTGGAAAAAAGATATTTTACTATTGGTATGGCGGGGCATATCGATCATGGAAAAACCACCCTCACCAAAGCCTTAACCAATGTTGATACAGACCGTCTAAAGGAAGAAAAAGAACGGCAAATCTCCATTGAACTTGGATTTGCTCCATTATATGAAGATGATGAAATTCAAATATCTGTGATAGATGTTCCTGGACATGAACGTTTTATTCGGCAAATGATTGCCGGAGTTGCTGGAATCGATTTAGTGGTGCTTGTCGTGGCAGCAGATGAAGGAGTCATGCCGCAAACGAAGGAGCATCTAGATATTTTAAAATTCCTCGGTGTGAAAAATGGGATCGTTGCTATAACGAAAATCGACCGGGTAGATGAGGATTGGATGGAGCTAGTAAAAGAAGATATTGCTAAAGAGTTAACGGGTACCGTATTTGAGGATGCGCCATTTGTTCTTGTTGATAGCCTTTCTAAAAAAGGAATAGAGGAACTGAAACAACTCATCATTCGCACTTTAAAGGACCAAGACATGCGTGATGTAAGAGGGGCTTTTCGACTCCCTATTGACCAAGTATTTACTGTTAAAGGTCAGGGGACGGTTGTTCGAGGTACTGTTTACGAAGGTACGGTAAAAGAAGGACAGACACTAACAATCCTACCTAAGGGATTGGAAGTCAAGGCACGTCAAATCCAAGTGCATCATCAACCGGCACAAAAGGCCTTCGCAGGGCAGAGAGCAGCTATTAATCTTTCAGGTGTCTCTAAAGAAGAACTCGAGCGTGGCGATGTCCTCGTTTCTTCAGAACACTTTATCGTTACGAAAATCATCGATGTCGCGATCAGGATCGTCGATAAGTTGCAACACCCAATAAAACAGAGAATGCCAGTCAAGCTTCATATTGGTACTGCAGAAGTAATGGGGCGTATTGTTTTTTTTGACCGAAACGAAGTAATAGAAGAGAATGGTGAAATTCTTTGCCAGCTTCGGCTTGAGGAAGAAATTCTAACGAAACGAGGAGACCGCTTTATTTTGCGGAGACCCACTCCAGTAGAGACGCTAGGAGGGGGCTGGGTCATTGATCCAAGAGGGAATAAATATCGATTTGGAAATCAAACCATTGAAGAACTTGAGAAGAAAAAAGTGGGAGCTCCGAAGGAACGAATAACTAGTGCCCTTTTAGAAGCAAAAAGTCTGTCGTTACCAGAATTAATCAAACGGACAGCACTAGATGAAGAAACAATAAACGCACATTTAAAAACAGATAAAGATTTCATTTTACATAATGAAAGAGAATATACCCTTTGGCAGGTTGTATATTCAATCAAAGAAGATCTTTATGATCGATTACAGGATTACCATCAAAAATTTCCCTTGAAAACAGGGATGAATAAGGCAGAGCTACTGCAATCCATGCAGAAACGTTACCCAATTCCATTACTTGAATTTGCGATAGATAATGGAATTTCTAACCTAGAATTAAACCGGAAAGAACAATATGTATCCATTGCGACCTTTACTCCTCATATACCTCAAAATTGGTCAAAACGGACAAATCAATTGCTCGAGGAACTAAAAAAGGATGGGTTAAAGGTCCGACCATTTAAGGACTATTTAACTGCTGCAGGGATTCCAGAACGGATGGAACATGATTTGCGACGCTTCTTGGAAGAACAAAAACTTATCATTATGCAGGAAGACCCATTTGCCTATCATGAAGAGATATTTAGTCAAGCCATCGCAACACTAAAAAGTCGGACAGGACCAGAGTTTGAAGTAGGTGAAGCAAAGGAAATACTACAACTCTCAAGGAAATACATGATTCCGTTTTTAGAAAAATTAGATGCCATCGGATTGACAAAACGAGTGGAAAATAAACGTATATGGAAATAATTTGAAATGCCTCTATCCAACGATTGGACGGAGGCATTTTTACTTATAATTCGAAAAATTTTAGGTTAACGCGAAGGACTTGGATGAGTTTTAAACTTCGCAATTCTTTGTGAAGCCTTTCCTAAAAGCATTGAAAGGTTTTTACATTCCTCACTTTATGAGGTCTAATTGACCAAAAAGGTAGATTAATATATTTCTGAAAATTCATTTAAAATAAAATCTTAGGAAAAATTTGAATAATATAGTAAAATAGTCTATAATATTTAGAAAATAGAAATAAATGAGAGGAGGAAAGGAATGAAAATTTATATCTCGGTGGATATGGAAGGGATTACCGGGCTAGTGGACCATACTCATGTAGACTCTAGTAAGCATAATTATGAACGCAGTAGAATGATTATGACTGATGAGGCCAATGAGGTGATATCCACCGCTTTTGAATTGGGCGCGAAGGAAGTTATCGTAAATGACAGCCACTCTAAGATGAACAATTTATTAATTGAACGTCTTCATCCAGAAACACAGCTAATTAGTGGGGATGTAAAGCCATTTTCAATGGTCCAAGGATTGGATGGAACATTTGATGGTGCGATTTTTACAGGTTATCATGCGCGGGCCGGACAAAAAGGCGTAATGACACATTCGATGATTTTTGGTGTTCGCAACATGTACATAAATGATGTTCCGATTGGGGAGCTTGGATTGAATGCCTATGTAGCGGGATATTTTGGTGTGCCTGTTATCATGGTTGCCGGTGATGATTGGGCGGCCAAAGAGGCAGAACAACTAATCCCTAATGTGACGACAGCAGTGGTAAAAGAAGCAATTTCTCGGTCTGCTGCCAAGTCATTAACCCCAGCCAAGGCTGGACAACTTCTCAGAGAAAAAACAGCTCAGGCAATTAAAAACCGTCATTTAGTAAAACCGCTTACACCCCCTGAACGACCACTTTTAAGTATTGAATTTACTAATTTTGGTGAAGCAGAATGGGCGGCATTAATGCCAGGGGCAGAAATCGTTCCAAACACCACGATGGTCCGCTTTCAGGCAAAAGATATATTGGAAGCCTATCAGGCGATGTTGGTGATGGTCGAATTAGCGATGAGAACAACTTTCTGTTAGGAAGTGGACGACATGAATAGCTATTTTATTAAACGTTTGGTTGCCATGATTATTACATTATGGCTGATTATTACTGGAACCTTTTTTTTAATGCATTCGGTGCCAGGATCTCCTTTTAATGAAGAAAGAACGACAAATGAAGCCATTCAAAAAAACCTGGAAGCCTATTATCAATTGGACAAACCATTATTCGTCCAATATGGGAATTATTTAAAATCACTCGTGCAATTCGATCTTGGTCCTTCCATCAAGAAATCGTCTCAGACGGTCAATGACTTACTAGGGCGAGGATTTCCGGTTTCATTTGAACTTGGCCTTTATACACTTATCTTAGCTATTATATCCGGTATTACTCTTGGCGTATTAGCTGCCCTTCGACATAACGGCATTATTGATTATCTAGCCATGACCATTGCCGTCCTTGGAATTTCAATACCAAACTTTGTAATGGCTACCTTATTAATTCAACAGCTGGCGGTAAACATCCCTATCTTTCCAGTGGCTACCTGGGCGAGTCCGAAGCATATGGTTTTGCCGATCTTGGCATTGGCAACCGGTCCAATGGCGATCATCGCACGACTTACGAGAACAAGTATGCTCGAGGTTCTCACTCAGGACTATATTAAGACTGCGAAAGCGAAAGGGCTCTCACCTGTAAAAATTGTCTTTAAGCACGCTTTACGAAACGCCCTGTTACCTGTCGTTACTGTGTTAGGATCTTTAGCAGCGAGCATCCTCACCGGAACGTTTGTCATTGAGAAAATATTCGCGATCCCTGGGATGGGAAAGTATTTTGTTGACAGTATTAATAATCGTGATTATCCGGTTATCATGGGAACAACTGTTTTCTACAGTGCTATTTTAATTGTTATGTTGTTCTTAGTCGACTTAGCCTATGGATTTTTAGATCCACGTATCAAGCTTCATAAAAAGGAGGCGAAATAATGGAATTACGGAAACAAGAAACACGAAATATTTCGCCTGAGATTCCAGATGAATGGTTTGTTCCAATCAACAAAAGCAAACTCGAGTCAGAATCTGTAGTTCGACCCAGTTTATCTTACTGGAAAGACTCATGGCATCGACTGTTAAAAAACAAGTTGGCCATGGCTGGATTGTTTTTTTTAATTGCATTGGCCCTCATGGCTATTTTCGGACCTATGTTATCTCCCCATTCCGTGGAAACACAAAGATTAACAGAACAAAATTTGCCTCCTTCAAGCAAATATTGGTTTGGGACCGATGATCTAGGTCGCGATGTTTTTACACGAACATGCTATGGGGCTCGGATCTCTTTATTTGTCGGTATCATGGCGGCGTTGATTGATTTTATTATTGGGGTGGTTTATGGCGGCATTGCCGGTTATAAGGGAGGACGGATTGATAACTTCATGATGAGATTTGTGGAAATCCTTTATGGACTTCCTTATTTACTAGTTGTCATTCTTGTCATGGTTGTCATTGGTCCAGGTTTAACCACGATTATTCTAGCCCTCTCGATCACAGGATGGGTGGGGATGGCAAGGATTGTTCGAGGACAAGTGCTGCAAATCAAAAATTATGAATTTGTTCTTGCCTCCAAAACATTTGGAACGAAAACATCAAGGATCATTCGAAAAAATTTGCTTCCTAATACAATGGGACCCATTATTGTCCAAATGACGTTAACTATACCGTCCGCCATTTTTGCTGAAGCCTTTTTAAGTTTTATTGGACTTGGAATCCAAGCGCCGCATGCAAGCTGGGGAGTGATGGCTAATGACGGATTATCTACGATTCTATCAGGATATTGGTGGAGGTTGTTCTTCCCGACCTTGTTCATCTCATTAACGATGTTTGCATTTAATGTATTAGGTGATGGGCTGCAGGACGCCTTGGATCCGAAATTAAGGAGGTAGCAGCATGGAAAAAATTCTTCAAGTAAAAGACCTTCATGTCAGCTTTACAACCTATGGAGGTGTCGTACAGGCTGTCCGGGGAGTCAGCTTTGATTTACATAGGGGTGAAACGCTAGCCATTGTTGGTGAATCCGGCTGTGGAAAAAGCGTCACCTCGCAAAGTATCATGAGGCTGATTCCAGAGCCACCGGGAAAAATCAAAAGCGGACAAATTCTTTTAAAAGGGATAGATTTAATTCAATTAAAAGAACCAGAATTAAGGAAAATCCGCGGAGCCAATATATCGATGATTTTCCAAGATCCAATGACGGCATTAAACCCAACCATTACGATCGGTGAGCAAATCATGGAAGGTATTCTGCAACATGAGAATATTTCCAGGGAACAGGCAAAGAAAGCAGCGCTTGAAATGCTCCATCTCGTTGGAATTCCAAATCCGGAAATTAGACTGAAACAATATCCACACCAATTTAGTGGTGGAATGAGGCAGCGAATTGTGATTGCGATGGCACTCGTATGTCAGCCAGATGTCTTAATTGCTGATGAACCGACAACAGCTCTTGATGTGACGATTCAAGCACAAATATTG
This sequence comes from Neobacillus sedimentimangrovi, assembly GCF_010614825.1. Classification (NCBI taxonomy): domain Bacteria; kingdom Bacillati; phylum Bacillota; class Bacilli; order Caryophanales; family Bacillaceae; genus Neobacillus; species Neobacillus sedimentimangrovi. Next base: position 39,109 of record NZ_JAAFZF010000011.1, on the reverse strand, counting down.
GAATTGTTCCGCGATATTCAGAAGAAAACCGGAGTATCCATCATATTGATTACCCATGATTTGGGAGTAGTAGCCCAAGTGGCCGATCGAATTGCCGTCATGTATGCAGGCAGGATTGTCGAAATTGGGACAAGAAGGGAGATCTTTTACCAACCGCAACATCCTTACACAAAAGGATTACTTCAATCAGTTCCGCGCTTGGATGCGGAAGGTGCTGAGCTTGTTCCAATCCCGGGAACACCTCCAGATTTATTTTCACCACCAAAAGGCTGTGCTTTTGCAGCTCGTTGCCCATATGCGATGGAGGTTTGTGAAAGAGTGTACCCGTTTGAAACTAGCTTAAGTCATCACCATTACGTGAATTGCTGGCTTCAAGACGAACGGGCAAAAGCATTGGTATCATCCAATCATTAACATAACTTTTAAAAAGGGGGAAAATGATGAAAAAGTTTATTTCACTTGTAGCCGTTGTCATGATGGTGTTTGCTCTTGTTGCTTGTACAGCAAACAAAGATGCTGGAAGCGAGCCCCAGAAGGAAGGGAAAGATGGAAAGAAAAAGAGTGAAAAGGTTTTGTATTTAAATAATGGTCAAGAACCAACCTCTTTTGATCCACCAATCGGTTTCGATGCGGTTTCTTGGAATGCGCTAAACAATCTGATGGAAGGTTTAACCCGATTGGATGAAAATCATGAGCCACAGCCTGCCATAGCTGAAAAATGGGATGTTTCTGAAGATGGAAAAACCTATACTTTCCATATTCGAAAAGAGGCGAAATGGTCCAATGGTGATGATGTAACGGCCAATGATTTCGTCTACGCATGGAAGAGATTATTGGATCCAAATACGGGTTCTCCAGCAGCCTTCTTAGCGTATTTCATTGAAGGTGGAGAAGCCTTCAATACGGGTACTGGTACTGCAGAAGATGTAAAAGTGAAAGCAGTCGATGAAAAAACATTTGAAGTCACACTAACAAGCCCACAAGCGTATTTCTTAAGTGTCATTTCAAACCCATGTTTCTTCCCAATTAATGAAAAAGTGGCGAAAGAAAATCCAGAATGGTTTGCCGAAGCCGATACATTTGTTTCAAATGGCCCATTTAAAATGGCTGAATGGAATCATGACAGTGATTTTACAATGGTTAAGAACGACCAGTATTGGGATGCGAAAAATGTCAAGCTGGATAAAGTACATTGGGCAATGGTTAGCGATCCAAATACGGAATATCAAATGTATACAACAGGGGAGTTGGACACATCTGACGTACCGGCAGAGCTTGCTGACAAGTTATTTGCTGAAGGAAATGTCAATATAGAAGACCAAGCTGGTCAATACTTCTATCGTTTTAATGTAACAATGGAGCCATTCCAAAATAAAAACATTCGTAAAGCATTTGCCTTAGCTGTTGACCAAAAACAAATGGTTGAACTTGTTACAAAAAATAAAGAAAAGCCTGCTTATGGATTTGTTTCATATGGATTTAAAGATCCTTCTGGCAAGGACTTCCGTGAAACGAATGGAGATTTAATAAAAACGGATGTGGAAAAAGCAAAAGAACTTCTGAAAAAAGGAATGGAAGAAGAAGGATACACGAAACTCCCTGAAGTTACTTTAACTTATAATACATTGGAATCTCATAAGAAAATTGCTGAAGCTCTTCAACAAATGTTTAAAGAAAATTTAGGGGTGGATGTAAAGCTGGCCAATATGGAAAGCAGTGTATTTGCCTCTGAACAAAAAGCATTAAAATTCCAGTTGTCACGCAGTTCTTTCCTAGCTGATTATGCTGACCCAATTAACTTCTTAGAGAACTTTGTTACAGGCTCACCGATGAACCGTACCGGTTGGAGCAATGCTGAATTTGATCAATTGATTAAAGATGCAAAGATGGAAAAAGATGAGAATAAACGTTACGAAATGATGTATAAAGCAGAAAAGATCTTAATGGATGAAGCGCCAATCATCCCAATCCATTTCTACAATCAAGTATATTTACAAAATAAAGATGTAACAGGTATCGTTCGTCATCCAGTTGGATATTTAGAATTAAAATGGGCGGATAAAAAATAAACTAGTAAAAGGGATGTTCATAAGGAACATTCCTTTTCTCCTAAGTTAAGAAAATATTTTTTCAGCATGGAGATAGGTAATGCGTAAGTAACCTAGCGACAAGACACTTTCACACTTCATTTTAGAATCAATTGGAGAGATTATAGGTCATATCCGCTGAGTAGGGGCTTGCGCTTATCTGATCAAAAGATGAAAAGGGGTTTTTTCATGTGTATAGTTAAGCCAAGTCGGTTGAAAAAGGGAGATCTCGTTGGAATTATTGCCCCGGCAAGTCCGCCCAATTTAGAAAATCTTGAGCGGGGAATTCATTTTTTAAAAAGTTTAGGTTTAAAAATAAAAATAGGAAAAAGCGTTAAGAACATTAATGGGTATTTGGCTGGTACCGACGAAGAAAGAGTAGAAGATTTACATGAAATGTTTTTAGATCATGAAGTAAAGGCCATTATTTGTGCCTGTGGGGGATACGGCACAGGTAGATTGGCTAAAAAGATAGATTTCGAAATCATTAAGAAAAATCCAAAAATATTTTGGGGATACAGTGATATAACGTTTTTACATACGGCCATCTATCAGAAAACAAGACTCGTAACCTTTCACGGACCTATGCTTGGGTCGGATATTGGTAAAGAAGATACACACCCGCTTTCTAAAGATGGATTTCTCCAATTATTTGAGCAACGAAAGCTAGACTATACGGAACAATTATCCCCATTAAAAGTGTTGGTTGAAGGGAAAGCCAGTGGGCCAATCATTGGCGGCAATCTTTCCCTCTTAGTAAGCACATTGGGTACACCATTTGAGATTGATACTAAAGGAAAGTTGCTATTTATTGAGGATATTAATGAGGAACCACGTGCGGTGGACCGAATGTTGAATCAGCTTTATTTGGCTGGAAAACTACATGAGGCAAACGGAATGATCATTGGTGATTTTTGTGATTGTACTCCTCAAAGAGAGCTATCTTTATCGCTTGATGAAGTAATCCATCATTATATGAAATTAGCCAATAAGCCTGCAATCGGAGGATTCCAAATTGGGCATTGTAACCCACATATTGCCATCCCTTTAGGGGTTCATGCAGAAATGGATACATTCGAAAAAAGACTGGTTGTCGAAAGCGGCATCCTGTGAAGGACGGATACAAATGAAAGTGGAAAAAATTGAAACTTATAGAGTAGCTGTACCTCTTGTTAAACCATTCAAAACCGCTCTTAGAACGGTGACGACAGCAGAATCTATTATTGTAAAAATGATCTGTGATAATGGGATAATCGGTTGGGGGGAAGCCCCTCCGACCATTGTCATTACAGGTGATAGTCTACAATCGATTGAATCAGCGATCCAACATGTCATCAAGCCATTTTTAGAAAAGAAAAATCTATTAAACTATGAGTCGATTTTTCAGGAACTTAAAACCATTCTCATTGGCAATTCAAGTGCTAAGGCCGCCATCGACATGGCCATATATGACTGTATTTCCCAATATTGCCGCCTGCCTCTCTATCAATTCCTTGGTGGACATAAGAGTAAAATTGAGACGGATTTCACCGTAAGTGTAAATGATCCGAAAGAAATGTCAGAGGACGCTGTATCTTATATTCAACAAGGCTTTAATGTACTAAAGGTGAAAGTGGGAAAAGACGATATTTCAAAGGATCTTGATAGAATTCGAGAAATTAGAAAACGGGTTGGTCACAAAATTAAAATCCGTCTCGATGCCAATCAAGGCTGGACGGCTAAGGATGCCATACGTGCGATTCGGAAAATGGAAGAAAGCGGACTCGAAATCGAGTTGGTGGAGCAGCCTGTTAAAGCAGATGATTTAGAGGGGTTAAAACAGGTGACTGATCATGTGGATACCTTGATCATGGCAGATGAAAGTGTTTTTACACCAAAACAGGCATTTCAAGTATTGAAAACAAGAAGTGCTGACTTGATTAATATTAAGCTGATGAAGGCCGGAGGTATTTACCAAGCACAGATCATCAATCAAATGGCAGAAACATGTGGAGTGGAATGCATGGTAGGAAGCATGATTGAAACTCGTCTCGGAATCACAGCTGCCGCCCATTTTGCCGCTAGTAAGAAAAATATTACACGATTTGATTTTGATGCTCCTCTAATGTTGGCGAAAGATATAGTGGAAGGTGGCATCCATTATCAAGGAAGGTTTATCACTTTTTCAGATGAAGCAGGTCTTGGGATCAAAAATGTAGAGATAGAAGGAGGGGGTTCAAATGGATAAACGGCTCGTCAATGTATCGGTTGCAACAGTCTGGACCCATTACGATTCAGCGAGAGAAATCGATGTGGATGCCATTACAAATCCAGTACAAATCGACCATTGGTTATCAAAATTATCCTATGAAAAAAGATTAGGATTATGTGAAGACAATCTAGTGCAAACTCAAGTTTTATTCGGCCAGGAGGTATTGGTCATTGAAGAAAAGAATGGTTGGGCTCATATTATTGTACCTGAGCAGCCTTCCTCGAAAAATGAATTAGGATACCCAGGCTGGATCCCAACATGTCAGTTGAAAAAACGACCAGAAAATTGGAATTTGGATACAGGACCGGTTGTGGTGGTCAATAAACCGAAAGCTCGATTATCACAAAAAATGGAACTCTCTTACCAGACGGTTCTCCCGTTATTATGGGAAAACGATCAACAAGTCATCGTTCAAACACCTGAGGGTACGGGGATATTGGACAAGAAACAAGTGGTCGTATATGAATCTTTAACAGCTAGATTTCAAGGAACAGGCAGCGACATTGTTGCTTGCGGCAAACAATTTCTCGGTCTTCCATACCTATGGGGAGGCATGAGTAGTTATGGGTATGATTGCTCTGGGTTCAGTTATTCGATGTGTAAAGCAAATGGTTATACCATTCCTCGAGATGCTTCTGATCAAGCAATGGCTGGTAAAGTAATTCCTTTATCCAATCTTGAACCAGGTGATTTACTGTTTTTTGCCTATGAGGAAGGGAAAGGGAGAATCCATCATGTAGGAATTTACTACGGAGAAGGGAAGCTTCTTCATTCCCCAAACACAGGAAAATCAATTGAAATCATACCACTAGCTGGAACCATCTATGAAAAAGAATTATGTGCAGCACGACGCTATTGGCAAGAGACGGGGGAGTAATATGGAAAAGGAAGTTTTATTGAAAGTAACGAATTTGAAGAAGCATTTTCATTTAGGGAAAAATGAAATATTAAAGGCAGTGGATGGGATATCTTTTCACATCTATAAAGGAGAAACATTTGGTATTGTCGGGGAGTCTGGTTGTGGAAAATCTACAGCAGGTAGAACAATCATCAGTCTTTATGATCGAACGGATGGAGAAGTCATTTTTAATGGAAAAAATGTTCATACTCTTACGAAAAAAGAACGGTTTTCCTTTCATCGGCAAATGCAAATGATTTTTCAAGACCCTTACGCATCATTAAACCCAAGATCGACAGTCAGTGAAATTATTTCCGAGCCAATGGAAGTTCATGGATTATTTCCGAATAAACAAGAACGCTTACAACGAGTATACCAGTTATTAGAGGATGTTGGTCTACATAAGGATCATGCCAATCGCTATCCACATGAATTCAGCGGCGGTCAACGGCAAAGAATCGGCATCGCCCGTGCGCTCGCTTTGGACCCCGAATTTATTATTGCAGATGAACCAATTTCTGCATTAGATGTGTCTGTCCAAGCTCAGGTAGTCAATTTGTTGAAGCGGCTTCAAAGGGAAAAGGGATTGACTTATTTGTTTATTGCTCATGATTTATCAATGGTGAAACAAATAAGCGATAGAATAGGGGTTATGTATTTAGGACAGATGGTTGAGCTTACTTCAAGCAGTGAACTGTATCGAAATCCAATGCACCCTTATACTCAAGCACTCTTATCGGCAATCCCGATTCCTGATCCGGATGTGGAAGACCAGCGTGAACGGATCATTTTAAAGGGAGAGCTACCAAGTCCGATTAACCCGCCAAGCGGTTGTGTGTTTAGAACGCGCTGTCCAGTGGCAATGGATATTTGTGCAACCGAAAAACCTGCTTGGAAAGAAATGGGGAATAACCATTATGTGGCTTGCCATCTTTATGAAAAAAATAAGACTTGGGATCCAAATTATTCTCAAGTGGCTGTAACGAGGAAGTAAAGATGAATTTAAAAGAAAAAATAACCAAAGACTTAGTGGACTTTAAGGGAAGAGTGGGAGTGGCTATCGAAATAGAATATGAACGATACGAGTTTCATAGTGGTGAAGTGTTCCCTTCCGCAAGTGTCATTAAAGTCCCTATTTTAATCGAGTGCCTGAAACAAAGCGAACTTGGAAAAATAGATTTAGATGAATTCATAAAGATTACGGACAGGGCAGGCGGCTCTGGTGTGCTTCAAGCCCTTTCTACAAATCTCTCTTTGACCATTAAAGACCTTATGACCTTAATGATCACCGTTTCTGATAATACAGCTACGAATATGCTCATAAATATCGTTGGAATGGATCAAATTAATCAGACGATGGAAGAAATTGGACTTCATTCAACAAGACTTCAACGGAAAATGATGGACTTTGCCGCCAAGGAAAAAGGTTTGGATAATGTTACGAGTCCAAGTGATATGGTGAAATGTTTAAAGATCATTCATGAAGAGGATTTCCTATCTGCTAATAGCCGAAGAATGGCACTAGATATCCTGCATTTTCAACAGTTCCATGACAAACTTCTCGCCATGATAAATACGGATAAGGTATTTACAGCCAACAAAACGGGCAGTTTGTCAAATGTTGAAAATGATTGTGCCATCATAAAAGCGGGAAGTAAAACTGCCTATGTGGCAGTATTAACCGACCAGCTTCCAGATCCGTATGAAGCCAGACAAGTCATAAGCAGAATAGGTAAACATATATATAATGAAATAACAAGAAAAGCGCAAACAACCTGATCAGCGTCGTATGACCACGAGTTCTCCGTCTGAGATAAAGAACACGATGAACCGAAAGGCGTTCTCCGTCTGAGATAAAGAACACGATGAACCGAAAGGCGTATCGATCGTGACTGATTGTAGGGAAGAGAGCAAAAGCGTCTCGTCATAGGGTGATAGCAAAAACTTTTCGCAAATTCGAACTTAATAAAAAAAGACCGGCTCGATGATGAACTGAACCCAAAAAATTAGACACGAGGGTTTAGGCAGCTATTTTGGCATAGTTCGATATTGCACCGGACTCATGCCTTTTAATTTTTCCTTAATCCGTTTGTGGTTATAGTAATGAATGTATTTCTCTAACTCTACTTTGAAATGCTTCATACTCTCAAATTCTTTTAAATAAAGTAATTCAGATTTTAATAAGCCAAAGAAGTTCTCCATGACTGCATTATCCAGGCAATTCCCCTTACGAGACATACTTTGAATGATTCCATGTTCTTTTAATGCACTTTGATACTGCTCCATCTGATAATGCCACCCTTGATCAGAATGGAGGATGGGAGTGTCTCCTTCGTTTAATCGCTCAAAGCCTTGGTTTAGCATTTTTGAAACAAGTGAATATACAGGGCGTTGTTCTATATTAAAAGCAATAACCTCTCCATTATATAAATCGAGAATCGGCGACAAATATATCTTTTCCCCATGTAGGTGGAATTCTGTCACATCTGTTACCCACTTTTCGTTAGGTTTAGATGCATGGAAATCTCGTTGTAAGATATTAGGTGCGGTTTTGCCCACTTTTCCTCGGTATGATCGATATTTTTTCATCCGTACTAGACACTTTAAACCTAGATCATTCATTAGGCGACGCACTGTTTTATGATTAATTATGTACCCCTTATTACGTAATTCTAAGGCAATACGACGGTATCCATAACGTCCCTGATGTTCTTCAAATATCTGCTTAATTAACTCCTTTACTTCTCTGTACTTATCTGGTCGATCCATTTGTTTCACCCAATAATAATAAGTGCTACGTGGAATCCCAGCGATTTTAACTAACTCTATCACCTTAAATTCATGCCTTAACTCATATATTATTTGTGCTTTGTCTTGTTCGGTGAAGGGGAAGAAATATTATACACAGCCGCAGTTTGTGTTAGTGACGCTCCAAATTCGTTCATATAATTTAGCACGTCCATTTTAAACTGAAAGTCATAATTTGTATAGTTGGAAATTAAACCAGCTTCACCGTTTTCTCGGTAATGGGCCACCCAGTTTTTTAAAGGGGTCAGGCTGACATTGAAACGGTTGGCAACTGTTTTGAATGAATCTCTCCCTTTTAAATAATCCAATACTGCCTGTAATTTTAATTCAAACGAATACTTAGTCATAGAAAAAAATGCACCTCCAATTGGTAGTTGTGTCTAACAATTGGGGTGCAGTTCATGAATGAGCCGGTCTTTAACTACTATAATCCGTTCCTAGTAATTTTATAAATTTAAAACTCTTACTTTACAAATGGCCACCAGTTGGCTTTACCAAAGGTTTTTACCATGACTGGAACAAATAAAGGAAGAACGATTAAAGCATATAAAGCCAGACCAATTAAGAGAATAGTAGCAATTTGAAGTAATGATAATACTCCAGATGGCATCATGGCCGCAAAGGTTCCACCTAAAATGACGGCTGCTGATATAATGACAGAGCCCATCTTTTTCATTGATTCTAAAATCGCTTGTTCTACAGGTAGATCCCGATATTCATTAAAACGGTCCATTAAGAAGATACTATAGTCAATACCCAGTGCTACTAAAATCACAAATGCAAAAAATGGTACGGCCCAGCTAATACCCGTATATCCCAACCAATTAACAAATATGACTTCTGAAATTGACATGGATGTATAGTAGGTTAGGATTAATGATCCAATTAAATAAATCGGCATGATGAGGGAGCGAAGTAAAACAATTAAAATAAGGAAAATCCCTGCAAGCATTAACACAACGGTTCTTGAATAATCTTCTTTGGAGATTGTATCAAGATCATTATGCATACTGGATACACCGCCGATAGCCACTTTGGCATTTTCTAACTTCGTATCCTTTACAGCCCTTTTCACTGCTTCCTTTATATCGGAGATGCGATCGATGGCATCATTAGAATAAGGGTTTTTATTAAAAATAACATCTACCGTCATCACTTTTCGGTCTTTAGATAGATAGGCATCGAAAACTTGCTTAAAGTCCTCGTTATTTAGCATTTCTTCAGGAAGATAAAAACCATTTCGCTCCTGCTTAGAAACGTCTGTCAAATAATCTTGGGCAGAGTTTAATCCATCAGAAACTTGATTTAACCCATTAACACTCTGGGATAAGCCATCAGATAACTGGGTGATTTGGCTGCCCATAGATTCAAAACCTGTAAGAAGTTCTTGTTGGCCCATCTTCACGTCGTCTAAACCTTCAGTGAATTGTGGCATATTAGAGACAATTTCCCCTTGGCCTTTACCCATAGTCTCGAGGCCTTTCTCAAGTTCTTCTAGTCCATGAACAAACTTCTCCATTTCCGTAATTAATTGTTGATGACCGGAAGTCAGTTTAGAAAATTCACGATTGGCAGTAGCAATGCCATTTTGTACAGTTTCCAACTGTGAATTTAACATTCTTAGGCCTTCTGCAAGTTGTTTTACTCCTGCTTGTGCTCCAGGTAAATCAGAATTACCTGGTACTCCAATAATAGTCATTTTAATGGTTTGATAGTTTTGGCTATTCACAATGTCTGGGTACTCTGATTCCAGATTTGCAAAACGAGAGTCTAAAGCAGCTAGGCTTTGATGTAATTGTTCTACTTTTTCTGCAACACCTTCATATTGCGTTTTCAGTAATTGAATGCCTTCTCCTGTCTGTTGATATCCTTCTTGTAATTTTTTGCTTCCATCTAGAATTTGTTGAGAAGCAGCCTTGATTTCTCCAAATCCTGCTTTTAATTGGCTCGTTCCACTTGAACTTTGGATCAACCCATTTTGTATATCTGCTAGATAGCCTTGCACTTCTGATAAACCTTCTTTAAGTTGGGTAGTGCCTGAAATTAATTGGTTTATCCCGTTTGTGGCTTCTTTCATTTTTGGCTGATTAGCTTTCATTTGATTGCTTGCTTCAGCCAAGCCATCACGTATCTGTTTAATCCCTTCATTTCCTTGGTCTAAACCATCATTTAAGGATTCAACCTGTTTGGAAATATACATTTCATCAATCGGGTCGCCAGTAGGGCGGGTAAGGGAACGAACGGTTTTCACGCTATCAATTTTTTCCAATTCTTGACTAATATTTTCAGTGATGGCCATGTATTCAGAAGTATTCATTTCATCATCATTTTTAATGACAATTTGTGTTGGCATGGAATCGCCAGGTCCAAATGAATCCGAAATGATGTTAAATCCTTTGATGGAAGAATATTCATCCCCAATTTCTTCTAGTGAGTTAAATGATAATTGGCCTTTATAGGTTACTAAGAAGGGGACCGAAACAGCCGCAACTAATAGAAACGCAATTAAAGGTCGTTTGAGCGAGAAATTGCCTATATATCCCCAAAGTTTATTATCTGCATGTTCTAATTTTCCTTTAGATGGAAAGAACAATTTTTGACCGAGAACGGCCATGAAAAACGGAACGATGGTAACGAGTGCAAGTAATAGAAGTGCTACTCCAACTGCAACCGCTGCCGCAGATTTGAATAACTGGAAGGTAGAAAAGCCAATAGAAGCAAATCCGATTAAAACGGCAATACCACTAAAAAATACAGTTTTTCCAGCAGTTCGGTAGGTTGTGATGATCGCTTCCGTTATACTTTCATTTTTCGAGAGCTCTTCTTTAAATCGGCTTAACAGCAAAATACAATAATCGGTTCCGATCCCGAAGAGGACAGCGACTAAAAAAATTTGAGTAAAAGTCGAAAGAGGGAAATCGACTTTATCTACTAAAATCGCAACAATGGATTGGGCCGCTAAATAACTAAAACCGACGGTAATTAATGGAATAATGGGAGCAATAACTGAGCGGAAGACAAGCAATAAAACGAACAGAATGAATATGATGGTAATCCCTTCCGTCTTTTTTACTCCTTCTTGAGAGTTCGTAACGAGATCTTCGCTAATGATCCAGCTTCCAGTAAAATAATGATCAATGTCGTAATCTTTAATGGCCTCATTTAGGTCTTTGACTATTTCTTTTGCTTCTCGCCCATTGGAGGTTACCTGAAGAGAGACAAGGATCGTTTTGCCATCCTTTGATACAAGTTGATCCTTTAATTCTTCCTGTTGAAAATGGGTGAGGATCTCTGTAATTCCTAGTTTATCTTTTTGTTTTTCCAGTTCTTTTACCGCTTTTTCTGCCTTGTCATAATCATTCTCTGTCAGCTTTTTGTCACTATGGAAAACGAGCGCGGTTTGAAGGTTACTGCCCTTATTTTCAGATGATTGGACATCTTTCAGAATTTTTTCAGCTAGGGTGGAAGAATATCCATCTGGTACCGAAATCTGTCCCTTTTCCCGGACAAGCGTTTCCATATTAGGAGCTGCCATGAATAACCCCACAATCACAACAATCCATGCGATAAGAACGAACCATTTGCCTCTAATTATCGCTCTCATGAGTTTATTCCTCCAGTTCCTCGTTTTTCTTGTCTTCTAACACTTGGGCTAATTTTTCATAAGTATAGATAAATTGAGTGATTTCGGCTTCGTCAAATTGGGTGATGATGGACTCAACTAGTTGATGGATCTTTTCCTGTGCCTTTTGATAAAGCTCTTTTCCTTCTACTGTTAATGTTAAGTAAACGACTCTCCGATCATTTTCATTCCGTGTTCTTTTGATCAGGCCTCTGTCCGTCATCCGGTTAATGATGGCCGTAATAGCGCTTTTATTCACTTCAAATACTTCCGCTAATTCGGTGGAAGTACATTCTCCGGACTGGAAAATGTATCTTAATACATAATGTTGATCATTGGTTAATTCATTCCCAAGTTGACATTTGATTAAATTCTCCGCTTTTTTATGAACCTGAAAGGAGAGACTAATATAGCGGTCGATTAATTTTTGAATGGTTTGTACATCCAATGGAACACCCCTTTTCAATAAATTAGTTAAATTGTTGAACTATTCACCTGTTAAACTATAAATCAAAGTGAAAATAGTGTCAATTATCAAAATTCTAATTTTATCCAATAAAAAACAAGCCAGTGATGAAGGCTTGCTAATTGGTTTTGAATAAAACATTTATTTATCTTCCTCTTTTTCCAGTACCTTTTTGTAGATGCGTTTTAAGGCTTCATTTTGCATGCGCAAATAATCCAGTAGAATTTGTTTCTCTTCTTCCTTATCGAAATCGTTTTTTTCTTTTTCGCTCATGCAAGCCCTCCCATGAAATATTATTAAAAGCATTTTATCTGATCGATTGGATGGAGGAAAGATGTATGAACCATTTCTTATTTGGATAATAATGATGGTAGTAAAAGAAAAATATTCCTCTATAGCAATTGACTTTTCGTATTGGGAAATATATAATTTTTTCAAAAATAATGTTGAAACAATGACGAGGATTAGTAAAATGAAGGCATCTTACCAAGAGAGGAAACCATTTGGTGGGAGGTTTCTTAAGATACTCATTTGAACCTGCCTCTGAGTTCTGTATCGGATAGTAATTTGAAGATACAAGCGGATCCAATCCGTTATCATGCCAAGTGTGTAAAGTGTAAGCTTTATGAATTTAGGGTGGTACCGCCAGACCTTGGTCCCTTTTTAGGATCAAGGTCTTTTTATATGTTGTAGCAGAAGCGCTACGCAATTTGAGCTAAATCTAAAAGAAACAAAAAATGAGGTGTCAAAATGGCTAAGGAATTTGTAAAAGATATAACAGCAATGGATGAAGACTTCGCACAGTGGTATACAGATGTTGTCACAAAAGCAGATTTAATTGATTATTCTAGTGTACGCGGTTCCATGATTATTCGTCCATATGGTTATGCTTTATGGGAAAATATTAAGAATGAATTAGACCGCCGCATTAAAGAAACAGGGCATGAAAATGTCTACATGCCATTATTTATTCCTGAAAGCTTACTTCAAAAAGAAAAAGACCATGTGGAAGGATTTGCTCCTGAAGTGGCATGGGTAACCCAAGGTGGTTCCGAACCATTAGCTGAACGACTCGTTGTCCGTCCAACTTCAGAAGTTTTATTCTGTGAGCATTATAAAAATATTATCCATTCGTATAGAGACCTGCCTAAATTGTATAATCAATGGGCCAATGTTGTCCGTTGGGAGAAAACAACTCGTCCATTCTTACGTACATTGGAGTTCTTATGGCAGGAAGGACATACGGCACATGCGACCGACGAAGAGGCGATGGAAGAAACGATTCGCATGCTAAACGTTTATGCCGATGTACTTGAAAACGTTCTGGCGATTCCAGTAGTAAAAGGACAAAAAACGGAAAAGGAAAAATTTGCTGGAGCAAAAGCGACGTTCACAGTTGAAAGCTTAATGCATGATGGTAAAGCATTGCAGTCCGGAACTTCTCACCATTTTGGTACAGGTTTTGCTGAAGCGTTTGGTATCCAGTACACAGACAAAGACGGGAAGCTTCAATATGTACATCAAACTTCATGGGGCTTCACAACTCGCGTAATCGGTGCTTTAATCATGGTTCACGGTGACGACCGAGGCTTAGTGATTCCGCCAAAAGCAGCACCAATTCAAGTAATGATTGTTCCAATTGCTCAACATAAAGAAGGAGTACTTGATTTTGCTTATGATTTGAAAAATTCATTAGCGAAAGTGGCACGTGTTGATATCGATGCTAGTGACAAAAAGCCAGGCTGGAAATTTAATGAGTATGAAATGAAGGGAATTCCAGTTCGCTTAGAGGTTGGACCAAAAGATATTGAAAACAAACAAGTGGTATTGGTTCGCAGGGATACGTTAGAAAAAGTGGTTGTTCCAATGGATCAATTAGAAGAACAGCTTGTTTCTCTATTAGATGAGATTCAATCCAATTTGTATAATAAGGCTCTTAAGCATCGTGAAGAAAGAACTTCGGTTGCTTACACACTAGATGAATTAAAGGAAACACTGGAATCAAAACCAGGCTTCATTAAGGCTATGTGGTGTGGCGAGTTGGCTTGTGAAGAAAAAATTAAGGAAGAAACAGGAGCTACTTCACGTTGTATTCCTTTCGAACAAGAAAAATTATCTGACCAATGTGTCTGCTGTGGAAAAGACGCTGACAAAATGGTTTATTGGGCAAAAGCGTATTAAAATTGTATAGACGAAGGCTAGGAGCATAACTAGCGTAATGAATGAAAAAATGCTGACCCAAAAGGTACTAAAAATGACCTAATAGGGCTCAGCATTTTTTTTGACGTTGAATTGGATATTATTGATGAATTTTACTATGACATTGGAAAGGGAAGTGTCTTTAAAAAAATCAACACATAAGGTTTAGAGTAAATATAGGAGATACTCTCATTTTCTATTTACAATCAACCTCTATTTTCTCGTCCAATAAATATTGATCACTCTTCTGACATTTTTTCGTTGTTCCTTTCATTTCGGTAATTTGTACAGGATTTTTTTCCGTCATAGCGAATAACAATATTTTATATGAAATTTTAGAAGGTGATCTTTAATGGAGCAATTATTTCTCATTCGACCATCGATGGATTATGAATCTGAATATCTAGCATTTTATAAAGAATGGAAAGAAAGTGGGGAGGTGATGATTCCATGGGTGATAAGTGAAGACCGTTCCAATTTTCAAGCTATGATTCAGTTTTTACTTGATTCCGAACAGGGAAAAAATATTCCTTCCAATTGGGTTCCATCTTCTACTTTCTGGTTAGTGAATGAAAACAAAAAAGTGATTGGTGTCGTTAATATTCGTCATCAACTAACAGAAAGCTTATTCAATTCTGGAGGACATATTGGTTATGGAATTCGCCCATCTGAGAGGCGAAAAGGATATGCGACAAAACTTTTATCTTTATCTTTGGAAAAAGCAAAAGAATTAGCTTTAGAAAAAGTACTTTTAGTCTGTGATGCCAAAAATATAGGTTCAGAAAAAACTATTTTGAAAAATGGGGGGATTCCAGATACAGATTTTATGAAAGAAGATGGAACGATCTTAAAAAGGTATTGGATTCATCTATAAACCAGAGTTTTTCTAATCATTGACGCTAAAAAAATAGAGACAATAGGAAGTAAAATTTCGAAACGAACAAAAAGGGGCTGTCCGGAAAGTGGTATTTCAGCCGAAATCTTTATAAAAGCAAAACCCAAGAATGCTGTTAAATCAACATTCTTGGGTTTTTAATTTGGGTTCATTTTTCTCTTAAATGGACTTTTTAGACAGCCCCTTTCTTTTGCTACTTTAAATTTTTTTTAGAGAGGGAATTAGAGAGGTAGTTAACACCAAATATTTGATCAGACTAAAAGTCAGATAAAATAGCAAAGTGTGATTTAAATCACTTATTATTTGTGGTTCTTATCATATAATCACTATGAAAATAGTAGAAAGCACAAGGAGTGTCAATTATGTTAGATCCAAAAACAATTGAAATAATTAAATCTACCGTTCCTGTACTTGAAAAACATGGTGAAGCGATTACGACAAGATTCTATCAGCTCATGTTTGGAAACCATCCTGAATTATTAAATATTTTTAACCACGTGAACCAAAAACAAGGTAGACAGCAAAAAGCATTAGCTAGTACGGTATATGCTGCTGCTATGTATATTGATAATCTTGAGGCCATTCTTCCAGTTGTCAAACAAATTGCTCATAAACACCGTAGCCTTGGTATTAAGCCAGAACATTATCCGATTGTAGGAAAGCATTTGCTTTTAGCTATCAAGGATGTATTAGGTGATGCGGCAACAGATGAAATCATCGATGCTTGGGAAAAAGCTTATCAAGTTATTGCTGATGTATTTATTAGTGTAGAAGCTGAAATGTATGATCAAGCAGCCAATCAAAAAGGTGGATGGGATGGATTCCGCAATTTCGTCGTCGACCGAAAAGTAGTGGAAAGCGATGTTATTACTTCCTTCTATCTAAAACCAGAGGATCAAAAGGAAATAGCTACTTTCCAACCAGGGCAGTATATTAGTATTATGTTAGACATCGATGGGGAAGAGTATACTCATATCCGTCAATATAGTTTATCAGATGCCCCAGGAAAAGATTACTATCGAATCAGTGTAAAACGAGAAACAGGCTCTGATATTCCAGACGGTATTGTATCTAATTATTTACATGACCATGTAAAAGAGGGTGACATCTTAAAGGTAAGTGCACCTGCAGGGGATTTTGTACTGGATACGTCGAAGGATACACCGGTTGTATTACTAAGCGGTGGTGTTGGATTAACACCGATGATGAGTATGTTAAAAACGATCGTAGAAACCCAGCCTGAGAGAAAGGTAACTTTCATCCATGCTGCTCAAAATGGAAATGTCCATGCACTTAGGGAGGAAGTAGAAGAATTGGCGAAACTAGATAATGTCACTGCGTATTTCTTCTATGATTCTCCAACAGAAGAGGATCGAAAAAATAATCGATTTGATGTGGAAGGTTATGTGACTCGTGAATGGCTGAAGGAGAAAGTTGAAATCGAAGATGCCGATTTTTATTTCTGCGGCCCAGTCCCATTCATGAAGTCTATCAATAGCTTTTTAATAGAGCTTGGTGTAGCGGAAGATAAAATACATTATGAATTCTTTGGACCAATGGCAAGCTTAGTTTAATAGGTAGAAACCCGATTTCCAAATAGGAATCGGGTTTTTTTATGGTTTCCGAAAATATTTTTGTTCAAAATGGATAAAAAATTTTGAGATTTTTATACAAAATAATCATTGTTCATCTAGGCATGTTTTACTAAAATATTCACATTAGAATATTTGAAAGATTCAAATTATTGTAAAAGGATGTGATTTCTATTAATACCTATTTGGAACTTATTCCATCTTTATTAGATGGAGCAAAGGTAACCATCCAAGTTCTCGTATGGTCCCTTTTATTTACGTTTTTGATTGCATTTATCGCAGGACTTGGAAAACTATCAAAATGGATGGTGATACGAGGAATTAGTACAGTTTATATCGAAATTTTCCGCGGTACTTCCTTACTTGTTCAATTTTTCTGGATTTACTTTGTTCTCCCTTTATTTGGCATTGAGATATCTGCAAAGACACCAATGAACTTGCTAAAAGAGGAATAAAAAACATTGTAGTTTTAGAGAAAAATGCAATAGGTTCAGGAGCAACGGGATAATCCAGTGGTGTTCTTCGCGGTCACTATAGTTATCTAATTTTAACGAGGTTGGCTGTGCAAAGTTTAGAAACGTTTAAACATGCAAAAGAGATTTTGGGAAATGATGTTGGCTATCAGCCAGTAGGGTACATGTTTGGTGTTACTGAAGAATATATTAAAACATTAAAAAAGAATGTAGAAAATGCAGTAAAGCAACGGGGTAAATACGAGAATTGTCTCAAAAGAAGAAGTAAAGAAAGAAATTTGGACACAGCTAGATACAGATCAGTTTGGAGCTTTCGCCTTTGAGCCTGAAGGTGGATACAGCGATCCCGTTCTTACAAATCAGGCCTATGCAGATGCGGCAAGGTCATTAGGAGTTAAAATTAAGCACTATCCAAAATAGTTGACTGCTATTTACCAAAAAAAAAGCCATCAGGTCGGATTCTTAAAGGGGACCTTTCGAATCAGGTAGAGGAATTAGTCCAACTGCTCCGTCATGAAGTGAACGTGATATAAAGGGAGGAGAAGTGATGAAAAATGTACTGGTGCTGGCTGAAACAAAAAATGGAAAACTCAGAAATGTTTCATTGAAGTATTAACCGTTGCAGGAAAAATTGCCAACGGTGGAGAAATTAATGCATGTATATTTTTGGTTGAAAATGAAGAATTAAACCGCTATATATTTGCGGATTATGGTATTGTCGGTGATTTATTTGAAGTGGTTCCACTATTAACCGAAGAATTTAAGAAAGTATTGGCTGAGAATCAAGTGGCTACAGGATAAATAAATTGAGTAGGGGCTGGTGCATTTAGTGCCAGCCCCTAAAAGGATTCAGTAGCGAATTTCAATCATGGATGGTGATCAACGTGAATTCAATGATGATGGATGGTGTTTACAAAAAAGTTACAGAAGAAATGATTGAGCTTAGACGGGATTTTCACCAATATCCCGAACTTTCTTTTAAGGAAGAGCAGACATCCAAAAAAGTGGCAGAATATTTACGGGCTTGTGGATTAAAGGTGAGAGAACAAGTAAATGGGTATGGAGTGACAGCCGATTTAATGGTGGATGAAGCAGGACCAATGATTGCCTTTCGAGCAGATATGGATGCATTGCCCATTCAAGAGGAAACGGGTTTGCCTTTTGCATCCAAAATTCCTGGGGTTATGCATGCATGTGGCCATGATGGACATACAGCCATTTTATTAGGAGTAGCTAAATTATTATCTTTTCAGAGGGAACGATTAAAAGGCAATGTCCGATTCATTTTTCAGCCTGCAGAAGAAATAAATCCCGGTGGTGCCAAAGGGATGATTCAAGAAGGTGTCTTAGAAGGAGTGGAGGCTATATTTGGATTACATTTATGGTCCGAGCTGCCTTCTGGGACATTTCGAACATGCTACGGTCCTATGATGGCTGCCGCAGATAGGTTTATCATTGAAATAGAAGGGCAAGGTGGACATGGCGGGATGCCGCATAAAACGATTGATTCAATTGTCTTAGCCTCCCATCTCGTGATGGCATCCCAGCAAATAATCAGCCGCCAAATCGATCCATTGGAAGCAGGGGTCATTACTTTTGGAAAATTTTCATCTGGTACGGCGTTTAATATTATTGCGAACAAAGCTGTTTTAGAAGGAACTGTACGCAGTTTTTTACCTGAGATAAGAGAAACACTGCATAAAAAGCTCAAAGAATTAACAACAGGTTTTGCTAACATATATGGAGCGAAAATTCATCTCGATTATCAATATGGCTATCCGCCAGTCGAAAATCACAAGAATGAAGTCGATTTCATCTTAGAAACGGCTGCAAAGGTGTTTGGACGTAACAATACAGGGATCATGAAACCGAACATGGCTGGTGAGGATTTTT
Source organism: Neobacillus sedimentimangrovi (assembly GCF_010614825.1). NCBI lineage: Bacteria > Bacillati > Bacillota > Bacilli > Caryophanales > Bacillaceae > Neobacillus > Neobacillus sedimentimangrovi. The sequence goes on along the minus strand of NZ_JAAFZF010000011.1, from coordinate 19,925 downwards.
CTTATTATCTTAAGGAAATTCCAGGAGCTTTTTGTTTTGTAGGTGCTCAAGTTCCAAACAAGCCTGTCTATCCCCATCACCACCCTCGATTCCAAATTGACGAAAGCGTGTTGCCTAAGGCAGCCCAATGGTTTTGCCAACTTGCGTTTGATTATTTTGATAGGAAGAAAGAAACGAGATAGGTAGTACGGACTTCCTTGCAAAAATTGTATGAAAAGCGGCCAATTATTATAGACAGTTTTGGCAATTGATCTTACTGGAGTAAGAATTTAGTATGAAATGTAAATAGGTAACGTTAAAAGGGAGGAGGGAGTTTCTTGTATCAAACGAAACTGCAAAAGAAAAAGGTAACGATACGAGATGTTTGGGATGCAAGAAAAAGAATCAATTCTATTGTAAATCGAACACCTGTCTTGTATTCTTCTATTTTGTCTGAAAAATTGGGACGTAATGTGTATTTGAAACTTGAAAACATTCATGAAATAGGTGCTTTTAAAGTAAGAGGGGCTGCCAATAAGATCCTTAGTTTAAGTGATGAAGAAAAAAGATTGGGTGTGGCTACTTTTTCAACAGGAAACCATGGCATGGCTGTAGCCTATGTGGCCCAAAAGCTCGGGATTGAGGCAGTAGTTTGTATCTCCAATCGTGTACCTAAAGCAAAGGTGGATTCATTAAAAAGGTTAGGTGCGAAAATTGAAATCGTTGGAGAAAGTCAAGATGAAGCTGGAATACGCTGTTATGAGCTTGAGAAGGAGAGAGGGTTGACCGTCATTCAGCCATTTGATGATCCATATGTCATTGCAGGGCAAGGGACGATTGGATTGGAATTATTGGAAGATCTCCCTCAACTGACAGATGTCATTGTTCCACTTTCAGGTGGCGGACTGCTCTCTGGTATTGGATTGGCATTAAAATCCAATGATCAAGCGATTCGCGTTACAGGGGTCTCAATGGAAAATTCAGCGGTCATGTATGAAAGTTTAAAAGCTGGGAAACCAGTGGAGATGGAAGAAAGTGAGACACTAGCGGATAGTTTATTAGGTGGAATCGGACTTGATAACCAATACACATTTCAGATGGTCCAAAAATATATGGACGAATGTTTACTTATTCCCGAAGAAGAGATCGGATACAGTATGGCATTTATGATGGACAAACACCGAATTATCATGGAAGGGGCAGCAGCAACAGGAATTGCCGCCGTGTTAGGTAAGAAAATTCCTCATCAAGACGGTGATGTCGCAGTGATTATTAGTGGCCAAAATGTAGATCTATCCGTACTCTCGAATTTAATCCAAAAATACTTAATCAATCGGTAAAACGAAAAAACCAGAAACCCTACTAAAAGATGGGTATCTGGTTTTCTATTAAAGTTCATTATTTTATAAATAACTCTCGAGGGAATCGAGTAATGGTTTCACAACCAGTTTCTGTTACTCTAATTGTTTCAGTGATGGCAACACCATATCCATCCAGCCACATACCAGGCATCATATGGAAGGTCAAATTTGGTTTTAAGACAGTCTTTTCACCAGGTTTGAAATAGGCCGTGTCTTCAGACCATACAGGTGGATAGCTTAAACCGACTGTGTACCCCATCCTTGATTCTTTTTCTAATCCATATTTATTGATGGTTGTTTGCCATGCTCGTTCCACCTCTTCACATGTTACCCCGGGTTTTACTGCTGCTAGTGCGGTATTAAGTCCCTCAACAACGATTTTTGTTGTTTCTAACACTTTTTCCGGAGGTTCACCAATATAAATGGTTCTTGTTAAAGGTGCGTGATATCGTTTATAACATCCGGACAATTCCATATAAACTAGCTGATTACTTTGATATTTTCCTTCAGTTGTCCACGAAAAGTGGGCACCTGCTGTCCGTTCCCCTGCAGGCATGATTGGTGATAGGGAAGGATATTCACCTCCATACACGCCTGTACCTTCGACTAAGTCATGATAAACTCCAGCCGCCACATCACGTTCCCGTACTCCAGGAATGATTTTTTCAATGGCATTATACATTGTCTTTTCCACGATTCTAGCCGCAATCTGCATGTATTCCAATTCACGGACGGATTTTTGCCCTCTTACCCAATTGACAAGTGAGGTTGCGTCAATAAAAGTGGCGTCCGGCAAACATTTTTCCAATCGATGATACCAGTGGGCCGTAAAATAATAAGCATCCATTTCTAGGCCAATTTTTTTATTATGTAACCCTTTTTCTTTCAAAAAGTCGCCTATAAAATCCATTACATGAAGGTTCTTAGGTTCCCATAAATATTTATCCGGATAAGGGATAACGTTTTCTTGTGTCATCCATGTTGTTTCGGTTGCACAGTATAAATCTTGTAATCGAACAATACATACTGGTTCTTCCAGTTCTGTTGAAATAATGACTCCTTGAGGCACATAATAGGACAATGCATCATAACCTGAAACATAATTCATATTTGCTGGATCTGTAATTAATAATACTTCCAATCCTTGTTCTTCCATACTTGCTTTAACTTTTCTCACCCGTTCTTTGTATTCTATTACATCAAACGGTAGCATCGCTATCCCTCCAACCTCATTTATTTCATAATCATACTGAACAAAACTGAGATATTCATCCTACAAATTGTAGGAATTTTGTGTCATTACATTTGTACATTTTGGAGAATTGAAAAAATTGAAATAAAAAATGGGTCAGTAATTATCGGTTATTTTACAGAATAATTTAATTTTGGTAGAATAATAGAAAAATTTTTTCCGGCGTGGGAGGCACTATGAGTTTACTAATACAGGACATTTTACAATTCGATCTCATGAAGGAAGCAAAAGTACTAGCAGGGGCAGAATTAGTGACGAAGAAGCAGGTTGAATGGGTTTCGGTCATTGAAATACCGGTCGAAAACTTTGTTCGAAAAAATGAGTTGGTCTTAACGACTGCTATTGGTTGTGGTCAGAATCTGGAGGAATTTGAAAAATTTGTACAAGAAATTATTGATTCCGAAGCCTCAGCCCTTGCTATCGCCACGGGGCGCCATATATTTGATATCCCGCGAGAAGTGATTGAAAGAGCAGAAAAGAATGATTTCATATTAATAGAAATACCATGGGAAGTTCGATTTTCAACGGTAATCGAAGAGGTCATGTTAAAGTTAAATGATCTCTATCATAAAGTCAGTAGAAAATCGGAAAAAGTACAACAAGAGCTCATAAATTTAATTTTAAAAGAAACAGAGCTTACTTGTATTGCCAACTATTTAACTGAAAAAATAGGCTATCCCGTTATCATCACAGACCAAATTGGTACGATCCAAGCGCAAAGTATAGAGGCCCCTAACCTTCTTGAAAATTGGAAGAAATATGTCGTTCAAGGGATGATCCCATCTAGAAAAAAAGTTCCAATATCTTCCCATGACCCAATGATCCAAAAAATCCAAACGATTAAAATGGATGAATATTGTATATTGCAGCTACCAGTGATTCAAGTTTCTGCAGATACACAAGACTATTTATTTGTCATTTTACCCGCCAATATTTCAACGGAATCTTTTTTAACACCTTATATCGTGAATGTTTTGGAACATGCCGCAACAACCATCGCCCTTTGGTTTTCTAGGAAAAATGCCGTGGAAGAAACAAGAGAAATCGTCCATGATTCGTTTATTAATGAATTAATTAATGGGGAATTTACATCTTGGGAGCAGGCAAATTCGAGGGCTGAAATCGTTGGTTATGATCTGTCACTTCCCTATATTTGTATTATCGGGGCACCAGAAAATTTGCGAGAGCTTTTCCAAAAAAGAAAATTGGAAGAGAAAACTTATAAACAATGGCATGAAAGTATGATTCATTACATAAAAGAAGAAATTTTCTATGCTGCCCAATCTTTAAATAAACAAATAATGATTACCTCACAAGACGATCAACTACTTATTTATCTCGAAATTTTGTTAGATAGCAAAAATGAAAGCGTTACAAATTTCTTAGATCTCGTCGATCGCCGATTACGAAACTTACTTCCAAAAGTAGTCATTTCATGGGGAATCGGCAATTATAATGAGGATATTACAGGATTTAAAGAAAGTTATCAAAATGCAAAAATCGCCTTAAATATCAGCAGAAATAAAAAAGGTATCGGAAATCGAGTCATGTATGAAAATACTCGGATTGACCGTGTTTTATTAAGTCTATATCAAAATCCGGAGATGCAAGATATTATTAAGTCAGTCATTGAGCCGCTTGTAGAATATAATGAACAACGGAATTTGGATTTAATTAATACAATAAGTACATATACGAGGTATCAAGGAAACGTGAGCCAAACAGCAAGGGCCTTGTTTTTACATAGACAATCCTTGCTTTACCGCTTAAGAAAAATTGAAGAATTAACAGGGCTGTCCCTTGTTGATCCTGACGACCTTTTTTTACTAGATTTATGTATCAAAACTTGGAAAATGGGAAATTAACTTAGTCTGAGAGTATGAAAAACGTTTTAAAGCCTGCTAAAGCCTTTTCTTTAGCAGGTTTTTTCTTTGTGTACATAAAGTCTTTTGATGAAATTGACTAGAGATGTTTTATTTCTTTCATACAGTATGTCAGATGAAAAGGCGAAGATTCATTTTTTATAATGAAAACAGATTAAAAATTCTAAAAATTAAATAAAAAGACTTAGCAAACGAAAACGAATCCGTTTATCACAAAATTTTTCCTTGCGAGGTGAACATGATGCTCCTTTTTACTGAAAAAGAATTAAGGCAATATGTAGGACTCAATGAAGAAGCTGTAAATATGGTAGAAAATGCTTTCAGTCAATTAGCAAAAAATGAAGTCGTCATGCCGCCGATCATGAGAGTGGACATTGAGGACCAAAATGGGGAAGTCGATGTAAAAACAGCCTACATACAAAAGAAAGAGATGTTTACTATAAAAATCTCATCCGGCTTTTTCAATAATTATAAGCTAGGTTTGCCAAGTGGAAACGGGATGATGATTTTAATCAGCACTCAAACAGGGATTCCAGAAGCGATTCTCTTGGATAATGGATATTTAACCGATGTCCGTACCGCAGCAGCAGGTGCAGTAGCTGCCAAATACCTTTCCAAAGAAAATATTGAGACGGTTGGTGTAATTGGTGCTGGTAGTCAGGCAAAATATCAACTTCGTGCTCTCCGTCTTGTAAGGGAGTTTAAAAAGGTACTCGTTTACAGCAGAACCTCTAATCATGCCAAAACATTTGCTATTGAAATGGCAAACGAATTGGGAGTCGAAGTCCAACCGGTGGAAACCGCGGAAGCAGTTGTTAGAAATAGCGATAGCGTCATTACCACCACTCCTGCTAAAGAACCTATTATTAAAGCTGAATGGCTACACCCTGGCCTTCATATTACGGCAATGGGGTCAGATGCGGAACATAAGCAGGAATTGGAAGCGGAAGTATTGGCAAAAGCAGACATTTTAGTATGTGACAAAATTTCTCAATGCGCCCGCTTAGGCGAACTTCAACATGCAATGGCATTAGGATTGTTAACAGAACAATATCCCATCATTGAATTAGGAGAACTGACCTCAAAGAAAGTTGTAGGTCGACAAAATGATGAGCAAATAACGGTTTGCGACTTGACTGGGACGGGCGTCCAAGATACAGCCATTGCGCTGTTTGCTTATCAAGAAATGAAAAAAAGAAATAAAGGGTTGATCATTGAAAATCGCCCTATTTTACTAAATAACTAAACAAGGAGTGTAGTAGGATGACGCAAGTAAAAATGGGAACAAAAGCAGTTTGGGCAGGAGAAAAAGAATATTTGGTGCATGGGGCAACCCAAGTTCCAGTAGTATTGAGTGTGGCTTATGGCTATGAAGATATGGATGAATGGTATGAAGTGGCAATTGGAAATAAGAAAGGCCATATCTATGGAAGAAATACGAATCCAACCGTTCAGGCATTTGAAGATAAAGTCAAAACCCTTGAGGGTGCGGAAGCCGCAACAAGTTTTTCTACAGGAATGGCAGCAATCAGCAATACTCTATCTACATTTTTAGTGCCTGGTGATCGAATTGTTTCAATTAAAGATACGTATGGCGGAACCAATAAAATTTTCACAGAATTTTTACCACGCCAAGAAGTTGAAGTTGTTTTATGTGAGACGGGCAATCACGAGGAAATTGAAAGAGAAGTAGCAAAAGGCTGCAAAATTTTATATTTGGAAACTCCAACAAACCCTACTGTAAAAATTACAGACATTGAACGAATGGCAAAGGCCGGCCATGCTGCAGGAGCTCTCGTGGTAGTTGATAACACATTTGCTACACCAATGAATCAAAATCCGCTAGCCTTAGGAGCAGATTTGGTTATTCACAGTGCAACTAAATTTTTAGGAGGCCATGCGGACGCTTTAGGCGGTGTCGTATGTGGTTCCAAAGAATTGGTAGAAAAAATTTATCATTATCGTGAAATTAATGGAGCCACAATGGATCCAATGGCCGCTTATTTAATCTTACGTGGAATGAAAACGCTTCATCTTCGTATTCGCCAGCAATGTAAAAATGCGCTTGCTTTAGCTAAGTATTTGCAAACAAAAGATATCGTAGAAGGCATTTATTATCCGGGACTTGAAACTCATCCGAACCATGAAATTGCTAAAAAACAAATGAAAAATTTTGGTGGAATGTTAAGTTTCTCTGTTAAGGGTGGAATGGATACCGTTCGTCATCTTCTTCCAAAACTGCAGTTTGTCAATCGTGCAGCGAATTTAGGTGCAGTCGAAACAACGGTAGGTCCAGCTCGTACAACAAGTCATGTAGAATGTACTCCTGAAGAACGTGCTGCAATGGGAATTCCTGAAGGTTTAATCCGTGTTTCTTGCGGTATTGAGGAAATCGAAGACATCATCGCAGATTTTGAGCAAGCATTTAAACATGCTGAGGATGCCATAAAAGTGAAATAAACTCCAGTTATTGTGTGAAGGAGGTTTAGGTCGGATGCAGGAACACAACGAACATCCTACAATCATTCAAACCAATAAAATCGCCGGAAAATTAGTTGAATGGAGGCGCAGGTTCCACGAGCATCCCGAACTCAGTTTTCAAGAGTTCGGGACCTCCCAATTTGTTGCCGAAACATTAAAAAATATTGATGGGTTAAAGGTTGAAACAGGCATTGGGGTCGAAACAAGTGTTGTTGCTACCTTAACCTCCGGAGAAGGTCCAGTCATTGCTTTACGTGCCGATATGGATGCACTTCCGATCAAAGAAGAAAACAATGTTGAATATAAATCGAAAAATGAAGGAATCATGCATGCCTGCGGCCATGATGCTCATACAGCCATTTTATTGGGAGCCGCTCATGTTTTGGCAGAAAAGTTTCAATCAGGAGAGTTAAAAGGAACAGTTAAATTCATTTTTCAACCGGCGGAGGAAAGTACAGATGAACACGGTCTTTCCGGTTCCCCTTACATGGTAAAAGCTGGAGCCTATGACCATGTAGATGCTGCTATTGCCCTCCATGTTTGTCCTTGGCTACCTGTCGGAAAGGCACAAGTGAACGATGGCTATAGCATGGCAAATGTTGATGTTTTTACTGCCAAAATTTTTGGGACAGGAGGACATGGAGCTTATCCTGAGCTTGGTACAGATCCGATATGGATGTTAGGTCTTGTTATGCAGGCTCTGAATGGAATTGTTTCCCGGAAAATTCCAGCTCTAGAGGCAGGGGTCATCAGTATTGGGCAAATACACGCTGGAACTGCCAGCAATATTATTCCAAATGAAGTATTTATTTCAGGCACGATCCGGAGCTATACCCCTGAAATGCGTGATTTATTAAGCCAAGAATTAAAAAATGCACTATCTGTTGTTGAGCCATTGGGAGGAAAGTACTCGCTCGAGGTGGAAAGAGGCGAACCTGCATTAAAGAATGCCCCAAGGATCAATAACTATTTCATTCAATCGATGGAAGAAATGTTTTCTGGTTTTCAAATCGTTAAGCGTCCATTTGGCATGGGTGGAGAAGATTTTGGATATGTAACACAAGAAATACCAGGCGCTATGTTCTTTCTTGGATGCGGTCCAAAAGATGGAATACAACGGGGTCTTCATACACCTATATTTGATATTGATGAAGACTGTCTGGCAATGGGATCGGCAATCTTGGTACAAACGGCAGTGAATTTCATTAAGAGCGAATCTCGCTCAACGAATAATAACAAGATGGAGGAACATACAAATGTCTCATAAATTAGCATTTATCGGATTCGGTGTAGTCGGACAGGGATTGGCAGAGATCTTGTTAGAGAAAAAAGAGGAATTGAAACAAAAAGAAGGTTTTGAAGCCACTGTGGTAGCCATTTCTGATTTAATGAAAGGATCGATCTATCATCCGAATGGACTTGATATAGAACTCGTATTAAAAACATTAAAAGATACCGGAAATTTAGAAAATTATCCTAAAGTCCCTGGTTTAGTGACTGGTTGGGACAGTTTTAAAACGATTAAAGAGACGAATGCTGATACAATCATTGAGGTTTCTTATACGGATGTAAAAACAGGTCAACCAGCGATTGACCATTGTAAAGCCGCATTTGAAAGTAGAAAAAATGTGGTGATGACAAATAAAGGCCCAGTGGCACTTGCTTGCAAGGAACTATCAGAACTTGCGAAAAAACATGGAGTTTATTGGGGATTTGAAGGGACGGTCATGAGTGGAACTCCTTCATTAAGAATGCCGGTAGAAGCATTGGCAGGAAATGAAATTAATGAAATTCGTGGGATTTTCAATGGAACAACCAATTACATATTAACGAAAATGGAGAAGGAAGGGATTTCTTATGAAGAGGCATTAAAAGAGGCACAACAGCTTGGATATGCCGAAGCTGATCCGACGAGTGATGTAGAAGGATATGATGCTAGATATAAAGTGGTCATTCTAGCAAACTATATCATGGGTGTTCCTCTAAAAGTAGAAGATGTACCATGTAAAGGTATTACTGACATTACACTTAAAGAGATAAAAGAAGCGAAAGACGAAGGGAAAAGATGGAAGTTATTAGCGAAAATTAAAAAAGAAAATGACCGTATCGTTGCTTCCGTAGCGCCTGAAAAAGTAGATTTAGTCGATCCTCTTGCATCGATAGACGGGGCGGTCAATGCAATCACTTATGAGTGTGATTTGCTTGGTCCAGTTACATTAAGTGGTGCAGGAGCTGGAAAAAAAGAAACAGGTTTTTCTTTATTAATAGACTTGATTCATATTAACCGTAAACAAAAACTAATTACTGTTTAATGATGAAGGGTGGGAGTTTGCATGACAGTTCAAATGAGAGGACAAAAAATGCTGCTCGGTGGCCAGTGGGTAGGACGTGACGAGGTAATAGAAGTACGCGATCCTCAAGATAATAGTCTAATTGATACTGTTCCAGCTGCTTCAAAGGATGACGCTATTTTGTGCATTGAAGAAGCAAAAGAAGGGGCAAAGATTGCTGCTTCAATACCAGTGCATGAAAGAATTCGAATCATCCAATCTGCAGCAAATTATATTGAAGAAAATAAAGAGAAATTTGCTTATATGATTTCAAGGGAAGGCAGTAAAACCATCCGGGAGGCAGAAAAGGAAACAGCAAGGTGTATTCAAACTTTACGAATTAGCGCCGAAGAAGCAAGAAGAATCCAAGGCGAAACGATTTCATTTGATCAAATGCCTGGAAGCGAGAACCGAGTTGGTTATTATTATCGTTTTCCAATTGGCATTATTGCAGCCATTACTCCTTTTAACGATCCATTAAATCTTGTTGCTCATAAGGTAGGACCTGCTATTGCTTCTGGAAACGCCATTATCGTAAAACCGGCTAGTGTGACACCTTTAAGTGCCTTGATGTTAGCAGAAGCATTTGAACAAGCTGGTCTCCCTCCAAAAGTTTTATCGGTTATTACAGGACACGGAAGTGAAATTGGTGATATTCTTGTCACCCATCCTGCCATTCGGATGATTTCTTTTACAGGTGGCGTAGAAGCTGGAGAAAACATTATTCGTAAAGCTGGTTTGAAGAAAATAAGTATGGAACTTGGTTCTAATTCTCCGGTTATTGTTTTAGATGATGCAGATTTAGAGGATGCAGTGGAATCAAGCATTTCTGGAGCTTTTTGGGCAGCAGGCCAGAATTGTTTAGGTGTACAGCGAATTTATGTGCAAGAAAAAATTTGGGACGATTTTCGGGATGCCTTTGTAACTCGAACGCAAGAATACCGCGTTGGGGACAAACAATTGAGAGAAACGGATATGGGGCCATTAATTAATGAAAAAGAAGCCAAACGAGTTGAAAAAATGGTGAATGAAGCAATCGAAAAAGGTGCCGTTTTGCTAACAGGCGGTAAACGAAACGGGGCATTTTATTCACCAACCGTTCTCACCAATGTACCAGATGAATGCAAATTAGCGAAGGAAGAAATTTTTGGGCCAGTTGTCCTACTTTATCCGATTTCCGATCTTGACGAAGCCATTCAAAAAGCAAACAGTGTAGAGTATGGTTTGCAAGCAGGCATTTTTACGAAAGATATCGATAAAGCACAGAAAGCCATATCGCAATTGGATGTTGGTGGCATTATGATTAATGACAGTAGTGACTATCGCATTGATGCAATGCCATTTGGCGGAGTGAAAAAATCAGGATTAGGAAGAGAAGGAATTAAGTTTGCGATTCAGGAAATGACAGAACCGAAGGTGGTCTGCTTCAAGCTAACCAATCAATAAATATAAAATCATTTTTCTGAATATTAAGTTTATATTGTAAATTTGTGATGGGTGGAAGGTAAGGAGGATATAGCATATGACATTTTCCACATTAGAATACAAAGAAAGAATTCGTAAAACGAAAGAACGTATGATGGAGAAAGGAATCGAAGTCCTACTCATCACAGATCCCGGCAATATTTACTACTTGTCGGGATATAATGGTTGGTCGTTTTATGTTCATCAAATGTTAATTCTGATCATTGATGAAGATCAACCAATGTGGATTGGACGAGAGATGGATGCCAATGCCGCAAAGGTTACCACTTGGATTTACCGAGATAATATTATTCCATATCCAGATGATTATGTTCATTCGGAAACGAAGCATCCAATGGATTTTGTAGCCGCTTTTCTAAAAGAGATCGGGCAAGATAACCGTTCCATTGGAGTGGAAATGGAAAACTATTATTTTACAGCCAAATGTTTGGAGCGATTAAAAAAAGCAATGCCGAATTCAGTATTTAAGGATGCCACATTGCTCGTTAACTGGGTTCGCCTTATTAAATCAGAAACAGAAATTGAATATATGAAACGTGCTGCTGTCATTGCTGAGAAGGCAATGAAGGCGGGGATTGAGATGATTAATGAGGGAGTCCGTGAATGTGATGTGGCAGCCAAAATTTTTCACACACAAATTAGCGGCACAGAAGAATTTGGAGGAGATTATCCTTCCATCGTTCCATTACTTCCATCTGGAGAAAAGACATCGACTCCTCATTTAACTTGGACAGATGAGCGATATAAAGATGGAGACGCGGTCATTTTAGAACTCGCAGGCTGTTATAAAAGGTATCATGCACCACTAGCAAGAACCGTTCAAATTGGAAAGCCTTCAGAAAAATTGAAAACCCTTGCAAGTGTGGCTGTTGAAGGGATTAATGCTTGTTTGGATATGATTGCACCCGGTATTGCATGTGAAGAAATTGAAGAGACATGGAGGAAAACGATCGCAAAAAGCGGTTTTGTGAAAGAATCCCGCCTTGGCTATTCCATGGGATTAAATTATCCGCCTGATTGGGGTGAACACACTGTCAGCATTCGAAAAGGAGATAAAACGATTTTAAAGCCAAATATGACCTTTCATCTGATTCCAGGACTGTGGCTCGATAATTACGGCTTTGAGGTCAGCGAGTCTATCAGAATTACGGAAAATGGATGTGAAACACTAGCAAGCATGCCAAGAGACTTGATTTTGAAGGAATATGTTTAGGGAAATCTATTAAGGGATGGTGCATATATGAAGAAGGCTACTTCAGCAACGGCAATTGGCAATCTGGTCGAATGGTATGAGTACGGCATTTATAGTTATACTGCTGGAATTATCGGTGCACAGTTTTTTGAACATGGGAGCAGTACAGCAGCATTACTCTATGCTTTTGCGGTTTTCGCCATTTCGTTCTTTTTCAGACCGTTGGGAGGCATGATTTTTGGTTCAATCGGTGATCGTTTCGGCCGAAAAAAGATCTTGGTAATTACCATTCTATTAATGTCCTGTTCAACAGCCATTATTGGGTTCATTCCGAATTATGAATCCATTGGTGTCACGGCTCCTATTTTATTGATTATTATGCGCATGGCTCAAGGACTGGCGGCTGGAGGGGAATATGTGGGAGCGTCCGTATTTATGAACGAGGCTGCACCCGATTCCCGCCGTGGGTTATTAACGAGTTTACTAGAAGCTGGATCCCTACTTGGGTATATTATTGGTTCTGTCTTTGTTGTAATCCTAACCGTAACATTAAGCCCAGAAGCGATGCACGAATGGGGTTGGAGGATTCCATTTATTTGTTCATTACCATTGGCATTAGTAGGAATATATGTTAGATCAAAAGTGGACGATACACCAACATTTATTAAGATGAAAAAAGAAAATGACTTGCCAGAAAAGCCGTTGCTTGAAATGTTCACTACGGCACGGAAACCGTTAGTGCTCTCATTTTTGTGTATTGCCTTTGCTAATGGTGCTTATTATACGTTGTTGACCTATTTACCTTCCTATTTTGAAACACAAGTGGGACTATCAAATCTTCACTCATTAATCGTTACCACATTGGGAATGGTTTTCATGCTAATTCTTATTCCTACTTTTGGGAAGCTGAGTGACCGATATGGGAAAAAGCCATTTCTGTTATTGTCAGCACTATTAGCGCTCATAACGGCCATTCCAATTATAGGTTTCGTTTCAAGTGGAATTAAAGAAGGTCCATTAGTTGGATATTTTGCCTTAGGAATTATTGTCTCCATATTCATTGGCGTATTCCCTTCTACACTTCCACTGCTGTTTCCGGATCGAGTAAGAAATAGTGCTTATGGTATTTCTTATAATATTTCAACTGCGATTTTTGGTGGCGGGGCACCATTTATTATTACTTCACTACAGACCGCAACGGGCAATAAACTAATGCCAGCTTTCTTCTTAATGGGAACAGCGTTAATGGCAATTACGGCTATTATTTTCCTACCTAAGACGGTGAATAAGGAAAGTATCGCAGAATTTCATTCAAATACAATGATAGAAAAAGAGAATATGATTTAGAAAATAGATGAAAAGTCCAAGAGCATCGCTTTTGGACGATTTTTTTGCCATTCAATTCCCATAAGTATGAAACTTCTCAAGTATCATCGCCGTTTAAATAAATGGCCTCTCTGAAAGTTAGTTGTTGATCTTTATCTTTCAAGCTAGATGGTAAAATTCATAATATTTGGCTTTACCAAAATCTGCCGTGAATGGACGTCTAAAAGGATGGATACAACGCTTCATGGTGTTGCAGCCATTGAAAAATATCCAACACCAAGAAAGTGTAGTAACAATGAATGATTTGATTATTAGAGGAGAATTATTACAGAATTCAGAAACTTTATGATACATTTAGGTTAACCTAAATTTGCAGTATTAACACTAATGCTTATTCAACTTATCGGCGAAAAGAAATACCTTTTAGGAGGGGTATTTATTGGAGTGGTCTATATTTTTAGCAATTTTATCGTTTGTTTTCGTCATACTTTCTCTTATCACATTTTATCAGTTATGGAATAATTTTAAGAAACTAAAAATTGGTGATAAGCTTTTAAACGAATTAGTACATGAAAGTAGGAAAAAAATGAAGTTTGCAATAACTTTTTTAGGAATTAGTTGTATTTTTAGCATAATTGGTGTTCTGGTATAAATAGGCTTAAAAAGTGGCATTGAGTTTACGACCGAAACAAGAATTTCAAAAAAGTGGCATTTGATTGTAGGATTTACAATATTCATTTGTGAATAGGTACAATTACAGTAACGGGCGGTTTAATGGGATAATATTACTAATTAGAACTTCCGGAAAAATGGAAGTTCTAATTTTTTTACTTTAATTTAGCCAAAAATAAACAAGTGAATTATTTTTCCATCATAACTGCAATTGGATATAGGTAGAAGCTGTTTTCTCTTAATTTTCACCAAAAAAGATAACTTTTATCCATTATATGACCGCCTATAGCGCTTTTTTGAAAATAATAACAATATGGATAAATGATTTTTTAAAAACTGGGTAATCTAACTTCATCAAGCAATTGGATTTATTTAACAACAAAAAGAAAGGAGATCAACATGAAACTAAAAATATTTCTTCTATCCATTGGATTCCTTTTAGCAACACCCATTTTCGCTGCTGCAAACCAGGGAGTGCCTGACAGTCAAAAGGAAAAGATGGAAAATCATTTTGATTGTGAGGGAAAACCTTGTAAACATCATGGTGAAAGACATAAAGATTGGAAAATAAAGATGGAGGAAAGGGAACAAAAGCTTCTATCTTTGGTTGATCAATATACGCCTGAGAAGAAAGCAGAGTGGCAGCAAGTATTAAAAGAGAGCAAGGGCCTTCGTGAACAATGGATGAGCCCGGAAAACGCGGAGAAACGTGAAAAATGGAGAAAAGAGAAATTTGAAAAAATGAAGCAATTAAAGAAACAATTAGAAAAAGGGAAAATCACCAAAGAGGAGTTCTTTAATAAGCTTCATGAAGGGAAGAAGACAGGTCATTGGAAAACGTATCATGATTTAAAAAATGCCGTAGAGAATAAAGATGAGAAACAAGTTCCAGTTCTTTTAAATCAGTTATTAGGTCAGTTTAAAGATCATAATCAACAATTGAAAAAAATGTTGGAAAATAATCAGGAGGTTCAACAATAGGAGGTTGCCCAAAAGTTTTTTTGGGGAAACTTTTCAGTTGTTTTCTGAAAAAGGAGCAGTGCTTTTTAAGTGCTTGCACTCCTCCATCGACTACGATTCCGCAGGTTATCTAGACTTTTTAGACTTTTCACTCATCTTATTAAATGAAAGAAAATCTCTTTGAATCGAACGAACTTTGCCAAGAATACCCTTTTCAAACTGGGGACTTGGCTTTTTTTTATGGAGTGAAACAGATGAAAGAAGGGTAAGATAGAGATGAAACTGTTAAGGGGGGATTTGTTTATGGCTAGAAAAAATTTAATGATGGCCACTTTGGCACTTGGAGCCGCTTATTTGCTCCGCAATGAGGATGCACGTAAAAAATTAAAGAATCAATTTCAAGCTTTAGCGAATAAGTCAAGACGATGAAAAACTACGGAGCTGTTCAGAAACCTTTGTTATTGAACAGCTCTGTTCATTCCTCATTTTTTTAACTCCACTTTTTCCTTGTGACCTTCTTTGATCTCTTCTTTGATCTCATTTTTAATATCATTGGTAATTCCATCAGCTGCATTTTTAAATTCACGAATGGATCTACCAAAAGCACGCCCGATTTCTGGAAGTTTATTTGGTCCAAAAATAATAAGAGCAAGCACAAGGATTAATATTAATCCGGGTACACCAATATTTGATAACATCTACACATCTCCTTTCAATGACTGAACGGACATGTCTATTATAGCTTTTTGTCACTAGGATCGCTAGACAAAACTGGTAAAGAAAAAACGGTTTTCATTTCCTAGGATTTTACCAAAATGAGAAATGTCTAAAACCACTTCTTCTTTTTAAACCAAATGAGCATGCCTAAGCCAATTAACCCCATCAAGACAAGGGAAAATGGATATCCGTACTCCCATTCCAATTCAGGCATATTGTGAAAATTCATACCAAAGATCCCTGCCACAAAAGTTAAGGGGGCGAAAATAGAAGTCATGATCGTAAGAACTTTCATGACATTATTTGTTTGGTGTGAATTAAGTGAGAGATAATTATCTCTGATATCTGCAGTAATTTCTCTATTTGACATCACCATGTCCGATAATTTTAACAAGTGATCATAAATGTCAGAGAAATACTCTTTCTTTTTAATAATACTTTTCAAATGTTGGGAGTTGAGCATTCGATATAATAGGTCACGCATTGGATGAACGGAGTGCATTAAAGTTAATAATAAATATCTGGTTTCAAATAGTTCATTTAATAAATTATCCATTCGTCTATTAAGGGTATTGTTTTCAATTTCATCAAGCTTATCCTCAATTTTGTATATGACGGGAAAATAATTGTCGACGATTTTATCTAGCAGTTCATAAAAAACATGTTGTGTTGTAATATTTTGAACATCTTTTTGCATAGCTAGTCTCGAAAATACTTCTGTAACTTCAATGGATGGATGAAGATGAAACGTAACCATAAATTTTTCACTTATAAAAAAATCTAATTCTTCTTTAATAACCTCTGATTCTCCACCACGAACCGTATGAGTAATAAAAAATGTGTAATTATCGTAATAATCAAGTTTTGGTCTTTGCAGTGTTTGATTTAAACAATCCTCGATAGCAAGGACGTGAAATCGAAATGTATTGCTTAAATGGGTTGTCTCTTCCATTGTCGGTTCATTAAAATCAACCCAAAACCATTGATAGTTTTCGATATTTATTCGGTCAATGGAATCATGTTTTTCAATTGTATTTGCTTCTGTAATCCCGATAAAGTTTATCATTGTTCAACACCTTTACCATTTGCTTTAATGTGGAAAAAATCTATGAATGTCTTGGTTTCAATGGTTTTACTGAGCACTCAGCGGGTTGGAAGGGATTTTTACAAAATCACATGCCGTAAACAAAATGTATGATTTGGACGTCTTATCGATCAAGTAGCCCCTTAAATACAGAAAATCCGCCTCCTATAAGCGGATTTTCATTTCCAACCTCTTCATTAAATGACTTTTTGTATGTTCAAATCATTTTGTTTCTCAATGGAGATCATCTCTTTGAAAAAGCTTTTTAAAATAAGCCATTTTGCGGGATATGTATAAATAAATTTTTCCATTACTTGTTCTGAATAATAGATGAAACAATCGAAAATCATTTTATCTTTTTTTAAATCATATAATAGTGCATGAGGAATGGTATAATAATCGTTTAACTGATATGGGTTTAATTTTACGCTCTGGATTTTTCGGCTGGTCATATATTGTTTGATGGAGTTTTCCTGTAATGCAATGCTTTCTTCTATTGATAGTCCATTCAACTGAATTCGATCATTGATAAAATAAATTCCCTTCATGTATCTACCACCCTTTATCCCTTATTAGTACTGTTATTGACATGGATGAAAGGAAGTATACTCATTTTTTTCCATAAAAAATTTACCCGGCATTTATGCCGGGCAATTAAACGAATATCTATATAAAAGGGGGTGGAGGTCGAAGGGTTCTTTTATGAACCTAATGATAGAATAACGGGAAAATATGACCATTTTATGAATGAAAGATGAATAGTTTAAGAATATTGGCCATCAATGTGACAAAGATATAGCTTTGATGATGTTTACAGTCTATAGTTTTGTCTGAAACCGAAATGTTTTGTAAGTGAAAAAAGGATAAAAGAGTATTGCCATTTTGGATCGATTTACATATAATAATAGTAATAAAATATTTCCTTTATAAAGGGGAGTAGCTGCTACAATAAAGTCGTCATTTCGGGAAGTTCATTCTCCGGCTTTATTGGCAACATCCAACGTTGTTAGCAAGACCTTTACTTTTACGGTAAAGGTCTTTATTGTTTATCAAGGCCTTTACCATCATGGGTAAAGGCCTTTTTGATTTTGAAAATGGTCTAGCCCAAGGAAATAGTTTTAAAAAACTATTTATAATAGGGGGAATTGGCTATGGAATTATCAATTTTGATGGAGTATGCTTGGGTTTTGGTTGTATTAGTCGTATTAGAGGGATTACTTGCTGCAGACAATGCCTTAGTTCTAGCGATCATGGTGAAACATCTTCCAGTAGAGAAAAGAAAGAAGGCATTGTTTTATGGATTAGCTGGTGCCTTTGCTTTCCGTTTTGCCTCACTATTCGCCATTTCGTATCTTGTCGATGTGTGGCAAGTTCAAGCCATTGGAGCCATCTATTTGTTATGGATGTCAGGTAACCATATTTTCCGGAAGATCGTTAAAGGAAAAGGCGAGAAAGAAAAAGTAAAAATTAAAAATAGTGGTGGGTTTTGGCGTACGGTTTTTAAGGTGGAATTAGCAGATATTGCCTTTGCTGTTGATTCGATTTTAGCAGCAGTAGCAATGGCAGTGGTCCTTCCTGATACTCCACTTCCAAACATTGGCGGACTTGATGGTGGGAAGTTTTTAGTCATCTTCGCTGGTGGGATGATCGGTTTAATCATTATGCGTTTTGCAGCCAACCTTTTTGTTACTCTATTAGAGAAGAAACCGGGAATGGAAGTTGCTGCCTTTGCGATAGTCGGCTGGGTTGGTGTCAAGCTTGCGGTTTATACTCTTTCCCATCCTTCTTTAGGAATCTTAAGTGAAGAATTTGCTCATTCTACCGCTTGGAAAGTAATCTTCTATGTGGTTTTAGCAGGGATTGCAGCAGCGAGTTGGATTTTCTCTAAGGATAAAAAATCAAAAGGAGCAAGTAAAAATACAATGGCTTCCTAAAACAAGAGAAAGAAATTTTGCACAGACTGCTTATGATAGGCAGTCTGTTTTATATTACATTCATCTTTGAAGAATGACCCAATATCATTGGGCCATATTATATTTGTTACTACTTTTTGTAAGGAAATACGCTAAAATAAAAGACAAACTTCCTTATTCGTATTAAAATAAAGATTGCTGGAATTCTATTCCTAAAATTTGTCATTTTTGGAGTGATACATATTTTTATACAAGCGATACCAAATTTACTTACACTTTTAAATTTATTTTTTGGCTTTTTGTCAGTGATGTATTCTGCCCAGGGGGATTATCGAAATGCGGCTATTCTGATTCTAATCGGTATGATGCTGGATAGTATGGATGGTCGGATCGCAAGAATGCTTCAAGTAGAAAGTGAACTGGGAAAAGAACTAGATTCACTTGCTGATATAGTTACCTTTGGAGTGGCACCAGCGATGATGGCTTATTACTCTTACTTCTCGCAATTCGGCCTTATTGGAATGGGAATGGCTGGATTGTTTCCATTGTTTGGGGCATATCGATTAGCCAGATTTAATATTAATGCCATTAAATCATCCCTCAAGTATTTTACTGGAGTTCCGATTACAGCGGGTGGCGGGCTATTGACCTTATTAACGTTATTTCAAGGAAAAATGCCTGAAATTATTTTGCCAATCGCCTTTTTTGTCATTTGTTTTTTAATGGTCAGTACATTAAAAATACCAAGTTTAAAGGAAATTCCTCTTCCGAAATATGGAATCATTGTTACTATATTTTTAGCAACAGCCATTTACTTCGTGATTAAAAAAGAACCGCAAAGATTTCCTTATTTTATTTACGTCGCCATCCCGCTTTATGTCGCCTTTATTAGTTATCAACTCGTGAAAACGAAGCGGAAACGAAACCAATAGAGAATGTATCTAAGGAATTCAAAGGCATTCATTAATGAAGTGAATGGATAAAACAGTGGTTGTTTTCAATATTTTAAATTCGAGAGAAGATAAATCGAACAATGGGGATCATCGCCATCATTAAAAAATCGAGTAGGAGGGGGTGATTAACCCCCGTCCTCTCACACCACCGTACGTACGGTTCCGTATACGGCGGTTCAATCAAGATAAATGACGCAAGAATTCATAACGTTTCTGTAGACTTTTAAGCCCTTGGTTACTCCAATAGGAGTTTCCAAGGGTTCTGTGTAATATGGGACTTTTTGAGATTCGCCAATAACCTTTACGACTGTTCCCCCATTCATAAGCTTTCCATTCA
>NZ_JAAFZF010000105.1:0-727 GCF_010614825.1 Neobacillus sedimentimangrovi | reverse complement strand
GTGTTTTGCCTCCAGCTTCCTTCAGATTCCGCGTCACCACGGACACCCTTGCTCTTGGCTAACCTCTACTTCTGTCTTCGGGGTTCGGGACTTACACCCTATAGTTCATGTACATGCCGGGCGCACAATGAAGAGAACTCACGGCAGTAACCGTGAGTTCTTACTATAAAACCCTGATATTATGTGATTTTAACCAATACCAACACCGTGCCAAAAACATGCCTAGTTTGTGCCAAGTTTAGATTATAACCTATTTTATTCCATTTGGAGAAACGGCTTTATATCAAGGGTTTGACAGACCTTTTTATAAATCATTTCGTGCCATTTTAAGCAAAAATAATCAAGTTCGAAATGGAAGGTTCTATTGGATAAATAATGAAAAACCCTTGTTTATTGATATGATCCCCTTATAGTAGACAGAAAAAAGAAAGCACATGAATCTGTCTACTATGGAGGGGATTTTTTCTATGGGGAAAATACGAAAAACATATGATGTAAAGTTTAGAAAGAAAGCTGTGGATCTATATAAAAAAGAGGGCATGGGCTACAAATCTAAAGAGTTAGGGATTGATCATACCATGGTACGTCGATGGGTAGAACATGAATCGGCTACACTTAACTGGACAATAAAAATAAGGTCAAGTAGACTAACCACCAAATTTGGGCATACTGCTTACTGTCATAAGAGATCCATTCTAGAAACTTTACGTGGAGAAGCGGGTATGCT
>NZ_JAAFZF010000104.1:0-819 GCF_010614825.1 Neobacillus sedimentimangrovi | reverse complement strand
GAAAAGTTCTTCGATCGAGTGAATCATGACAGGCTGATGAGTACATTAGCCAAGACTATTAAAGAAAAGCCACTATTGAAGCTAATCCGCAAATATCTACAAGCTGGTGTCATGATTAATGGTGTGGTATCTAGGACAGAAGAAGGGACGCCGCAAGGTGGCCCCCTAAGCCCTTTACTTTCGAATATTGTACTAGATGAACTAGACAAAGAATTAGAGAAAAGAGGGCATAAATTTGTTCGTTATGCCGATGACTGTAATATTTACGTGAAGTCAAAACGGGCTGGTGAAAGAACCATGGCTAGTGTCAAACGATTTATTGAGGGAAAACTTCGTCTAAAAGTCAACGAGAAGAAATCTGCGGTTGACCGACCATGGAAACGAAAGTTTCTAGGATTTAGTTTTACACCTTCAAAAGAGCCAAAAGTTCGGATTGCCAAGCAAAGTCTAAAACGAATGAAGAAAAAGGTGCGAGAAATCACGTCAAGAAAAATGCCATACCCAATGGAATATCGGATTAAGAAACTTAACCAATATCTACTTGGATGG
This sequence comes from Neobacillus sedimentimangrovi, assembly GCF_010614825.1. Classification (NCBI taxonomy): domain Bacteria; kingdom Bacillati; phylum Bacillota; class Bacilli; order Caryophanales; family Bacillaceae; genus Neobacillus; species Neobacillus sedimentimangrovi. The sequence goes on along the minus strand of NZ_JAAFZF010000104.1, from coordinate 270 downwards.
TGTGGATATTTTGCATTAGCAGACACAAAGAGTATCTTTGAAGATTTGGATGGCTGGATTCGACGAAGACTCCGGATGTGTTTATGGAAAAACTGGAAGACCTCAAAGACCAGGATACGCAACCTCATAAAACTAGGAGTTCCTGAATGGAAAGCTTATGAATGGGGGAACAGTCGTAAAGGTTATTGGCGAATCTCAAAAAGTCCCATATTACACAGAACCCTTGGAAACTCCTATTGGAGTAACCAAGGGCTTAAAAGTCTACAGAAA
>NZ_JAAFZF010000103.1:0-1142 GCF_010614825.1 Neobacillus sedimentimangrovi | reverse complement strand
GAAGAATTGAAAAAGAAAATCGAAAAATATATCGATTATTATAACAATGTGCGAATAAAACAAAAACTGGCTGGTATGAGTCCAGTTGAATATCGAATTCATACCAGCCAATTAATTGCATAATGAAGAACTCTAACTTTAAGGGGTCACTACCAACTGATCTCAGTTCCACGCCATTTTTTATTTTTTAGCTTAATTTGAATAAAGGTTCTATTTTTATCTTTTCCAGCAAATTAAAGGATTGTGCTATCTCCTACTATTTGTTAAACCATCTATAGGTAAATTTTTATAATCTAAAAAATGATTATTCTCCATTTGTATATTCCATTCCAGTAAAAACCTCCCTTTATCTTGATAATCTCAATTATCATAAATTAAAACTTCTATTGTTCTGCCACAAGTAAACTCCTAATTTGTATTGTTACCAATCTGAAAGCTAAGGTGATTAAGTTTAACAATGAATTGTCTACAGTAGCACCCGTTTTTGTTTAGCTAAGGGAACAGTTTTTTGCGCGATCAGTAAGTACATTTTTTCCTTATTTCCTAAGCGTAACTTATCAATATTATTGTTAATATTCTAAAGTTCCTTTTGAATAATAACTACATTATTTTTAATTACCAACTCTTTGTATTTAACACTTTTGTAGAGCCTTTTCTGGGTAAATAAATTGTATGAACACCAATAACTAATACAAAAAGAAAACATCCACAAGTAGCCATTCTAATTTTAATTGTAAAAATAAGGTATAAATAGTAAAATTTAGAAGTGGTTAATAATATTTTAAAAGAGGAGAATTAATGGAAAATCAAATTATTAAAGATGTCTCTTCACCAAATTCTGTGGTTTTCACTCAATTCCAGAAATAAGTTAGCGAGATTGGTGCTCAATCTAGAATAGCTCCTTCGTCAGCTTACAGACCATCAAGTTGATAGAATGGAAGCTGTCAAGTGCTTTCCTTGACGGCTTCCATTCTACCAACTACACTGATGAAAGCTGATGAAGGACAAGGTCAAACAGCCTGATTTTTATAATATTTTCCTGTACATTCCAAAAATACACGTAGCCGAAATCTTTCCAGATTTCTGAAACCATAAGCACGTCTTTTGATGTTCTTGATCTTATGGTTTGTGCCTTCAATTCG
>NZ_JAAFZF010000102.1:0-1323 GCF_010614825.1 Neobacillus sedimentimangrovi | reverse complement strand
CCCCGTCATTCTTTTATACTTGAATTGTCCAGAAACAAGCAAAAAGAATGGAGTTGCGTGTACTATGAATTCTATCATGAATATCCCAGGATTAAAAGGCTGTCAGGTGATAAAAATGGAGGAGCGTAAAGGTGAAATCTTCCTCTATGTGGAAATGGAGCGAAAGCCTCACCCTTGTCCTGACTGTGGTCAGCTCACCAACAAAGTTCATGATTATCGATGGCAAAAAGTTCAACATTTAAAATGGTTTGAACGGATGACGTATATTTGGTATAAACGTCGTCGATATGCCTGTGCTTGCGGAAAACGCTTTTCCGAAAAGAATACGTTTGTCAAACGATATCAACGAACATCGATTGAATGGAATCAGGCCGTGTCCGTATGCGCTATTAAGGGAAAGACATTTAAGGAAGTAGGGGATGTTTACGGAACCTCATCCACGACCATTATGAGGCGATTTGATCAAATCGCTCAAACGGAAGTCAAGCAAGTAGAGTCACTACCCCGAGTGATTGCGATTGATGAATATAAAGGAGATACAAGAGAAGGAAAGTATCAACTCATCATCGCCGATGGGATCACTAAGCAACCCCTAGACATCCTACCGAACCGAAATAAAAAGACGATAAAAGACTACCTTCAAAGGTATGGTCACCACGTTCAAGTGGTGATTATGGATATGAGTCCTTCTTTTAAGGCAGCCGTTCGTTCGGCCCTAGGTAACCCAGTGATTGTGGCGGATCGTTTTCATTTTTGTCGTTATATTTATTGGGGGATTGATCGAGTTCGCAGGCGTATTCAGCAGCAGTTTCACGACTATGACCGTAAAAAGTGCAAAAGAAAAAGGTACATTTTTTATAAACCTCAAAACACTTTAACTGAAGACGATCAGTGGCATTTAGAACGCTATTTGAATATGTCGGAAGAGCTAAAAAAAGCCTATGAACTAAAAGAACGTTATCAAGTATGGTTTAACCGAGCGAAAGAAATCGGTCAAGAAAAGATTAAAGAGGTAAAAAAAGAGCTGGAAGCATTTTATCAAGTAGTAGAGGAATCAGGAATTCCAGAGATGAAACAAGCGATAGAAACGTTTCGAAATTGGCAAGTAGAAATCCTGAATAGCTTTGTGTATGGTCATTCCAATGGCTTTTTGGAAGGAATTAATAATACCACAAAAGTCATCAAGCGAAACGGCTATGGATATAAAAACTTCAAGAGATTTCGAGCAAGAATCTTATTGAGACATCAGTATAAAGGAATGGGTCTACATATAGGATAGGGGTGGCCTGATTTCTTTACCACCCCAACATTTGACGGAGAACC
>NZ_JAAFZF010000101.1:0-1371 GCF_010614825.1 Neobacillus sedimentimangrovi | reverse complement strand
TTAAGCAGCTAGAAGATGATTCCTATACTGAATAGGGGTCATCTTTTTTAAATTCCACTGATAGCGGTAATTGTTATAGTAAACCATGTAATGATTAATTTTTGACTTCAATTCCTTCAATGTTCTTGCCGATTTATAGTCCACTTCATCCTTAAGGTGGCCAAAGAAGGACTCTTGAGGGGCATTATCCCAACAGTTGCCTCTCCGTGACATGGACTGGCCCAGGCCATACTCCTTTAAAAGTTTCTGATATCGTGGGCTTGTATAATGGCTTCCCTGATCCGAGTGGATAAAAGCCTCTTTATGGAGAGTAATTTTCTTATTGTTCATCCATTTATGAATCGTCGTGGTGGCGATGTCCAAGGTGATGCGATCAGACACATGATAAGCCAGGATTTCATTAGTGGAGGCGTCTTTTATGGTCGACAAATAAGCCATACAATTTCCGTTATATGGAAGATAAGTGATATCCGTAAGTAATACTTTCCCGGGGATTCCCTGCTTGAATTCCCTGTTTAATTTGTTCGGGACAACCTGATGCTCCTTCGTTGCTTTAGCGATCTTTTTATAAGGGGTAGGCTTCCGGTGAGGACAGACGATTCCATATTTCCTCATGATTCTTTGGATCTTTTTACGGCTGAAGATAATATCAAACTCATTCTCCAATATCATTTTGATGGAGCGAGAACCTTTCTTATATCCCCGACGGTCAAAGGCCTTTAAGATGATTTCCTTCGCTTCAAGGTCCAATTTCTCCCGTGCTTCCCGGACAGAGGAAGCCTTCAGATATCTGTAATATCCCGACCGTGAGACTTCCAGGAGGTCGCAAAAATACCTGGTCATCCCCTTGAATCCATTCTGTTCAATGGTCTTCTGGATCAATTGGTAGGCTTTACTCGGATTTAAATTTTCGCTTGCGTTTAACAGCCTCCTTTCGGTCACTTCTAGCTTTTTTAACAGCTCCACCTGTCCTTCCAACAGCTCAATTTTAGCCCTTTGCCTTTCAATCACTTCGGACGGTGTAAGCTCACGCTTTAAGGGTCTCCCAGAAGCTGTTTTCCTTGAATCTGTAAGCCCGATCAGCCCATTCTTTTCATAGGCTTTTTTCCATCTATGGGCTGACTGTTCAATTCGTTTTATACCGATAACGTCCACATCGAAGCCATTCTCCTCAAAGATCTGACGAGGGAATTTGCCAGCTTGGTATTCATCTATAAATCTATTTTTAAAATCGTCAGTATAGGTAATAGACCTTTCGCTGACACGCTGTACATTTGGATTTTTTTGAAGCATGTTTATCTCTTTAGATGAAAATGTTATTTTACTCATGTTGTCCCCTAATCTCCATATTCTGAAATTCAAGTATATAAA
>NZ_JAAFZF010000100.1:0-1431 GCF_010614825.1 Neobacillus sedimentimangrovi | reverse complement strand
AATTCCTCAAATGTCTCATACTTATGTAAGTAATATTTCTCACTTTTAAGGGTTCCCCAAAACGATTCCATTGGTCCGTTATCAATACATCTTCCTACTCGCGACATACTATGGGTTAATCCAGCCTTGTCTATTCTTCGTTTAAACCCATGTGAAGTATATTGAAATCCACGATCACTATGAATAAGTGGATATTCGTCATCTAATTGAATTAAAGCTTTATCTAACGTTTCAAATACAAGTTTATTATTATTGGAATTCCCTAAAACATAGCTAATAATTGAACCATCATATAAATCTAGAATCACACTTAAATAAGCCTTCTTCGAAGGACCATATTTGAACTCGGTAACATCTGTTATCCATTTTTCATTTGGTTTCTCAGCTGTAAATTCACGATTTAATATATTCTCTGCAACGTGCTGAGGTTTTGAACGCCTATATCGTGTCTTCTTCCTCCTAATAACAGATTGAATCCCGGCCATTCTCATTAGCCTATATATTCGTATATGATTAACACTCTTTCCAAACTTTCGGTTTATATTTATTAACATTCGACGATAACCATAGATACCCTTAACGTTCTTATGGATCGCTTTCATTTCCTTAATAATTTCTTCATTTTCAAGTTCTCGCAAGGAAGGCTTACGGTTTAACCATTTATAATAAGCAGCTCTTGCAACGCCTGCAATGTCGCATAACATGACAATGCTGAGTTGCTCATTATCATGAAGTTCTTTAATTGCGATATATTTATCTTCAAATCTTACTTGACTTATTTTCTCCTCCTTTCGATCTCCTCTAACTTTTTTAAGAATGCATTCTCCGCACGTAAACGTTCATTTTCTTTTTCAATTCGACGAATCACTAACTTCATTTTTTCTTCTGGAGTTAATTCTTCTTCGTTCTTCGAACGTCCTCGACGATCTTTTAACGCATCCCAACCGCCAGCTTCATATTTACGTACCCATTGATAAACTTGATGGTAGGATACTTGATGGTGTTCAGCTGTTTGTTGATAATTTTTTCCATTTCCTAATGCATCTTGTACAATTTCAATTCTTTCTTTCCAAGTTGTCTTTCTTCCTTTAGTCATAGAGTTCGATCTCCCTTTTCCCGTATCTTTTAATTCTCTATGACCATTATACTTCTTTATCCATTGACGTAGAGTGGAAGTACTTGGAATCTCATATTTTCTAGTAACCTCCCGAAGGGAGAAATCTCCACTAAGATAGTCCTTAACTGCCTGTATTTTAAGTTCCTTTGAATACTTCCTCCATGAAGAAGACTCTTTTAATCCTTCCACTCCGTATCTTTCAAATTTATATACCCAATCATAAATTGTTACGTTATCCGTATTATAAATAGATTCCAATTCAGAAATGGAATAAGTCTCATTTTTAAAATCATTAATAATCTTTATTTTTTCTT
>NZ_JAAFZF010000010.1:0-67577 GCF_010614825.1 Neobacillus sedimentimangrovi | reverse complement strand
GAAGAATTGAAAAAGAAAATCGAAAAATATATCGATTATTATAACAATGTGCGAATAAAACAAAAACTGGCTGGTATGAGTCCAGTTGAATATCGAATTCATACCAGCCAATTAATTGCATAATGAAGAACTCTAACTTTAAGGGGTCACTACCTTTTTGGGACACCCTCTTTTTTACTTATTTTTCGGTTTTGGAAACACCAAGATGATTTTATATAGTATAAAGAATAGGATTAAAATAAGAAAAACCGAGATGTAGGTATTTACAGAATAAAGATTATTTATTAAAGCATACAAAAATAAAGGGATTGTTGAAGCATGAATTGCCATCTTCCATAAAAGAGCAAACCTTAGTTTTCTCTCCAATAGTTTATTCAACACCAAGCCTATTACAGCAATGGATGTGATACTAATCAAACCAAGAAAAATGATTTGTAATGGATAAAAAACAACAATTTGAATGAAAAACACACTGCGGGGCATTTCTCCAAATTGGTCATTATAATTAATAAGCAACTTAATGAGGTCAGGTAAAGTAACAAGAAAAAGCAACAATATAAAATAAGTAACGGAACTTCCGATATTTAATTTATTAATATTTAAAACAGCCTTTTTCCTAGGCAGCATGAAACTGTTTAACAAGGAAGAAATAATCCCCATTATCTAATTCCCCTTAAAAATTCTTTTTTCCATTCCTTAATTTAAAAAGGTAAATTCTATTTCTTCCCGTTTTTCATTATAATCGACAGCCAGATCGTGGCCATTGAAAAACCACAAATCTTCCTCATCTATGAAAAAACATATCCCATCCTTTTCAATACTGGCAGCCATTTCGGTTTGCGGTTCTTGAATCGACATCCCTAGCGAAAACCCTTGTTGGACAGTACTACATCCACCATAACGGGCATGGAATTTTAAATAGTCTCCTTTTTTCAAACCCATTTCTTCCTTAAACCAATTCAATGCTTGACTGCTAATTTTGATATTCAAAAGATAGTCCTCCTATAGATAAAATATAAATAAATCAAATCTAGTATATCTTAACTCACAATTCGTATCCATTAAATAAAATTGCAACATTATATTTAATCAAAAAGCTACATACTTTATTAAAGTAAGAAAAGATGGTTTAAATACCAAAACTCACATAATTACATAAAATCACCAAATCTCAAATAAGCTGCGGAGAAGAAAAATCTCATTTTTTCCTAAATCTAATATTGAATAGATTTATTTATACAAAAAACTCATTTGCTTCAGCAAATGAGTTTTCCTTCATTATTCCTTCGTTACAAGTTTGAGAGGAGCAGGAATCACTTTATCGACTTTCTTCCCTTGGGCAACATCTTTAGCAGCGTCCACCGCCAGCTTTCCGATTAATTCAGGCTGCTGAGCTACAGTTGCTTCCATTTTTCCACTTTCTATTGCATTTATCGCATCTTCGTTTCCATCAAAGCCAATAACCATGATATCCTTTCCTGAACTATTTATTGCTTCTATAGCCCCTAATGCCATTTCATCATTATGAGCGAATACGGCCTTAATATCTGGATTGGCTTGGATTAAGTTTTCCATTACAGTCAACCCTTTTGTCCGGTCAAAATCGGCAGACTGTTTTGCTACTACATTCAATTTTTGATCTGCTATATTATGGAAACCTTTCCCTCTTTCACGTGTAGCTGATGCACCCGGCACACCTTCTAACTCAGCTGTCACTGTGTTTTCTCCAAGTTTCGATACAAGATATTCAGCTGCCATTTCTCCACCTTTAATGTTATCGGAAGCGACTAATGCCTCTACTTTTCCCTTATCTGCTGAACGATCTAATGTAATAACAGGGATATTGACATTATTTGCTGATTGTACCGCTGTTGAAATAGCAGCGGAATCTGTAGGATTAATAAGCAAAATATCTACCCCCTGCTGAATTAAATCTTCCACATCATTAATTTGTTTGGCTGAGTCATTTTGAGCATCTACTACTTTTACTTCCATCCCTAAGCTTTTTGCTTCCTTTAAAACCCCATCTTTTAAAGAAACAAAAAATGGGTTATTTAATGTTGATATGGATAATCCTAGTTTAATATCTTTTATGTTTTCTTTATTAGAAGGCTTCGCCCAAGTGGGAGGCTGCATCGAACATGCACTTAAAAGCAAAAGTATAACGGACATGAATAGCGATAATAATTTTTTCATAAAAATCACTCCCTATGCGGCTTTCTTACGATCAAGTAATACAGCGATTATAATAACGATCCCTTTTACTACCATTTGATAGAAGGAGGAAACACCGAGAAGATTTAAACCATTGTTTAACGTACCAATAATTAAAGCACCAATTAGTGTTCCAAAAATTCTCCCTTTCCCTCCTGACAGGCTTGTCCCGCCTAGAACAACCGCTGCAATGGCATCCAACTCATAAGAAGTCCCTGCTGTTGGCTGAGCTGAATTTAGGCGCGATGTTAAAATAGCTCCTGCTAAAGCAGACAACAGTCCAGACAGAGCATAAATCATTACTTTCACATTAGGAACTTTAATCCCTGAAATCAAAGCGGCCTTTTCATTTCCGCCTATCGCATACGTTTTTCGGCCAAATGGTGTTTTATGAAGAAGAATATATAAAACAACAAAGGTTAAAATCATCGTTACAGCAGGTACTGGAATACCAAGAAAATAACCTCTACCAAAAAGCTGAAATAAGTAATGATCACCTAAGCCTGTAATAGGATTTCCCTCTGTATATACAAGAGTAAGTCCCCTTAATATCGTCATCGTAGCTAATGTAGCAATAAAAGGTGCCATTTTTCCTTTCGTAATTAACAATCCATTCACTACACCCATTAAAGCACCAAGTACACATCCAATTAAAATAGCCAGGATCGGATCAACTCCGGAAACGATCATTCCTGCCATTAACGAACTGGATAAGGCAAGAATGGCTCCGACAGACAGATCAATCCCACCAGTTAAAATAACAAATGTCATTCCAAAAGCAATAAGTGCATTAATGGCTACTTGGCGCAATAAGTTTAATATATTTAAGGGCTCAAGAAAGCTTGGATTTAAAACAGATACAATCACAAATAAGATTAATAGTCCAAGCAACGGCCCAAGCTTTTGGGAGATTGAATTAACTAAATTTGCTTTGCCTACTGGTGCGCCTTCGCTGATTACTTTCATCCTACTGACCTCCTGTTGCCAACTTCATTATTTTTTCCTGTGTTGCTTCATCTTTTGTTAATTCACCAGTAATCTTTCCTTCATGAACGACTAAAATTCGATCACTCATTCCCAGGATTTCAGGTAATTCCGAAGATACCATAATGATAGCGACTCCACGCTCTGTTAACTCATTCATTAATTGATAGATTTCTCGTTTCGCCCCAACGTCAACTCCTCTGGTTGGTTCATCCAAAATCAGCACCTTTGGCCCTATTCCTACCCATTTGGCGATGACAACTTTTTGCTGATTCCCTCCAGATAACTTCCCAACAGCAATATCTGCAGATTCCGTTTTGACTGTAAGACGTTTTATCAACATCTCTACGAAGTCTTTCTCACTTTTTTCCTTAATAATCCCTCTCGGTGCAAAACTGCGAAGGGTTGGCAGAACCATATTTTCTTTTATTGAAAAATCTAGAATCAACCCTTCATCCTTACGATCTTCCGTTATAAATCCGATCCCTAATTTTACAGCTTGATCAGGTGATTGAATATTCACTTTCTTCCCGTTTAACCAAATCTCCCCACTGTCAACCGTTTCAAGCCCAAAAATCGCACGCATAATTTCAGTCCTACCAGCTCCCATTAGTCCTGAAACACCAACGATTTCTCCTGATCTAACTGAAAAACCAACATCCTTAAAGACTCCTTTTTTGGTGAGCCCCTTTACTTGAAGCAGTAACTCCCCTGGTTTTGATTGACGCTTTGGAAAGCGGTCTGTAAGTTCTCTTCCTACCATTTTCCTTACGACCTCATCAAAATTAGTATCAGGGATTCTTTTCGTATCAACGGTTTTCCCATCGCGCATGACAGTAATCCGATCACAAATGGCGAAAATTTCTTCCATCCGATGTGAAATATAGACAATGGATACGCCATCCGCCTTTAGTGCGGCAATTACTTCAAACAACTTCGAGATTTCCCGTTCAGTTAAAGCCGCTGTCGGTTCATCCATAATAATCACTTTAGCATTAGTCATTAAAGCTTTGGCAATCTCAATCATTTGCTGCTCTCCAACAGAGCAACTTCCTGCTTCTTTATCGAGCGGAATAGAAACTGCCAGTCTATCAAACTGCTTTTTTGCTAGCGCTCTCATTTCTTTTATTTTTAATAACCCAAAGGAATTCTTTAATTCTTTACCAATAAATAGGTTTTCTAACACCGTCATATCCGGCCAAATATTTAATTCTTGATGAATAAAAGTAATGCCATTCTGCTCCGCTTCCTTAGGATTTTTAAAATAAGTTTCTTTCCCATCAATCAAAATAGTTCCACGATCACAAGAATGAAGCCCCGTCAAAATATTCATCATGGTGGATTTTCCTGCACCATTCTCTCCCATCAATGCATGTACTTCTCCATCCTTTAATTCAAAATTGACTCCAGTTAATACTTGGTTCATTCCAAATGCTTTATGGATGTTTTGCATTGAGATATGCATTTTTTTCACCCCTTTCTTTTAGAAGAATACGCCCGATTGTAAAATACAGTTAGCATACGGTGTAATTTCTCCTGTACGAATAATCGCTTTAGCCTGTTGGGTCAACTTTTTAAATTCTTCATGGGTAACCTTCATTTGAGGAGTATCGATAAATTTTTCTTTTAAATATTGAGCTGTTTGCGGATTACACTCCTCTATTTCACAAGCTATGATTACCTTTTCAATTATCATGTCTTCCGCAACCGCTTCCAGAACTTCTTTAAAAGCTGGACTTCCTGGTTTTATGGCTAAATCAATTTTTTTAATTCCTTTAGGTATAGGCAGCCCTGCATCAGCAATGACAATCATATCCGTATGTCCAAGATCCGTAAGAACTTTTGTAATTTCGCTATTTAAAATTCCATAACGTTTCATTGCTTAAAGGCTCCTTTCCACTTCTTCTCTAGTCGGCATTCCGCCTTGTGCCCCAAATTTTGTTACTGATAAGGATGCAGCACGGTTAGCAAAACGAATGCTATCCTTAATGCTCTGGCCTTCAGCTAATGCCACTGCAAAAGCGGCATTAAATGTGTCTCCTGCACCTGTCGTATCAACCACTTCTACCTGAAATGATGGTACGAGCACTTCTTCCTTGCCATCATAATATCTGACACCATTTTTTCCTTCTGTAATGAATAATTTATTTGGATACCTTCTCAATACGGTATGCAGATCTTCATTTTGAAAAAGGAGAGTGGCTTCATGTTCGTTAGGTGTAATATAAGTGGCATTTTCAATAATTTCTTCTTTTAAGTATCTTGCAGGTGCAGGGTTTAATAAGAGCGGCACCTTGTACTCTCTGCAAATTTTGCCAACATATTCAACCGTTTCTTCCGGTATTTCCTGTTGAATTAAAACGATATCAGAATCACGAATGACACCAAGTGCCTTTTCTACAAGTTTTGGTGTAACATGATCATTTGCTCCTTTCACAACAATAATGCTGTTATCCCCCTCGGCAAGAGTAATGTGGGCAGTACCCGTTTCACAATGTGTAACCGGTTCCACATAAGTCGTTAGAACACCATTCTTATTGAAATTATCAAGAACGGATTTTCCAAAGCTATCATCCCCTACACATCCAACCATGTGGACTTTAGCTCCTAAACGAGCTGCAGCCACTGCTTGATTGGCTCCCTTGCCGCCAGGGACAGTTTTAAAGGATTCGCCCAAGATGGTTTCACCTTTATTAGGTCTTTTTTGTGCTGTTACTACTAAATCCATTGATGAACTTCCGATAACCGTAATTTTAGCCATTTTCCTCAACCTTTCTAGTTGTTTGCCTCTCGATAAATGTAACAGGCATTTGAATCATTCTATTTTGGATTGGTTCATTATTAATTAATTTTATCAATAACTTTGCTGCTTCCCTTCCCATCTCATAAGCAGGCTGTTTAATTGTTGATAGGGGTGGAAACAATAATCCGCTAAGAGGAATATCATCATACCCTACTATCTGAAGATCATTTGGAATCGATTTTCCTTTTCTAATCGCTTCATGTAAAATAGCTGCTGCTGCAATATCATTACTGGCAATAACTCCGTCAGTATCAGGATATTTTTCAAATATCTCTTTTGCACATTTACTTGCATCTTGGTAAGCAAAAGATGCCATTGTCATTACATTAAAATCTACATTTGCTTGACATAATTCATCTAATGCACCTTTAAATCGGTCCTGAGCAGTCTTTACTTCAATTGGTCCTCTTAGTAATGTGATCCTCTTGCTGCCCCGTCTAATGATTTCTCTCGCTGCCATTTTTCCGCCAGTAAGACCATCGGCATAAACAGAAGGAAAGGGTTCAGAGGTCCGATCAAGAAAAACTACAGGACAAGTAAGATGTTTATAATGTTTTTTTTCAGTATGACTAGCAGATATGATACCGATTACATTATTTTGAATGAAAGTCTGAATATAATCATTCTCCTTTTCAGGTTTCTCATCGGCATTGCCAATAATAAGTCTGTAACCACTCTCCTGCATGATATCCTCTACACCCCGAGCAAGCTCAGGAAAAAAGGGATTTCGTATATCTGGAAGTAGCAGGCCAATTAATCTCGATTTTTTTTTATATAGTGATCTAGCTACTTCATTTGGTTTATAATTCAATTCTTTAATGGCTTCATTGATTGCTTTTCGGGTATCTTCATGTACATATCCCTTGTCGTTTAACGCTCTAGATACTGTTGCAACAGATACACCCGCTTTTCTTGCAACATCACGTATTGTAGCCATTCAAATTTCAACCCCTCATATGTAACCGATTACATATTCAGGTTATCACAAAAAATTTATCCTCGCAACAAAATCAAATAAATTTTCATCAGCTAGATTTGTAATAAAAAGTCCCTAAACTCAACTAAGTCTAGGGATAATCATTTTACTTTTCGTCCTGTACACGTTTGATTTTAATATCTTTTAACAATTCTCTTACGACATAGCTTGCCATTATTAAACCACAGACTGAAGGAACGAATGCATTTGAAGATGGTGGCATTTTTGCTTTGCGAATTTTCGCTTGATCATTACCAACCACTTTCCTAACATCCTCACGAATAACAATCGGACTTTCATCTGAAAAGACAACAGGAATGCCTTTGTAAATACGTTCTTTACGCAATTTTGTTCGAATAACCTTTGCAATTGGGTCTGTATGTGTTTTTGAAATATCAGCGATTTGAAAGCGGGTCGGATCCATTTTATTGGCAGCACCCATGCTTGAAATAATCCGAATGTTTCTTTTTAAACACTCTTTCATTAGATGAATTTTGTACATGATAGTATCGGAAGCATCAACAACAAAATCCAAATTATAGCTAAAAATTTCTTCATACGTTTCTTCTGTATAAAACATTTTTAATGAAATGACTTCACAATCTGGATTAATGTCTTTAATACGTTCTTTCATAATGTCTACTTTTGGCCGGCCAACCGTTGACAGAAGGGCGACAAGCTGACGGTTGACATTAGTAATATCAACATCGTCCTTGTCGATTAACACTAAACGGCCTACTCCAGAACGGGCTAATGCTTCTGCAGCAAAAGAGCCGACACCGCCAATACCTAACACTGCAACGGTGCTGTTTTTCATAATTTCAAGACCTTCTTTACCTATAGCAAGCTCATTACGAGAAAATTGATGCAGCATATTTTTCACTCCAAAAATTTATTCGATTCATTCTTTTATTTTTTCACCCTAAAAAATATATCATACTTTGCAATAAAAACAAGTATTGTCATAGGAATTATGTAATTAGTAGCCTATAAAAAAATCCCTTTTGTGACACAGTATAAACCTTTTCCTAACTGTCTTCACAAAAAGGGATACTATTACTCTTTATGATCTACAAGAATCTATAACCGTACAGTTTCCACAACCAAAAAAAACACCTCCTGTTCAACAGGAAGTCGTTGGCATAAGTGAAAAGAGTCCCAATAATGCCGTCGCTTTTGATCCTTTGTTTTGATCCCGCACGCAGCAGGTGGGTGTCCTGTTTCTGAGTTTGTAAGTCCTCTTGCTCGCCGAGAAGTGAGGCTTTTACGCCGTCAGAAAACTCCAGACTCCCGAATAAAAAAGTGTTCGGTCAAAACTTCAGGTAATACAACGCACATCTCAGGACTCTTCCTTGCTTGTATTTATCATAGCATAATTAAAAGCTGTCTTCAAGATTTCGTGAAATCGAAATCATGTTATTTATTAACATTTGTTAACAAATTTAACTCCTGGAGCTGAGCTTCAGAAACTGGGCTTGGTGCAGCTATCATCAAATCACTTGCACTTGCTGTCTTTGGAAAAGCAATAGTATCACGAAGATTCGTACTTCCAGTAAGCAGCATGACAAGACGGTCCAGCCCAAGAGCAATCCCCCCATGAGGAGGTGTTCCATATTCAAACGCATTGAGCAAGAATCCAAATTGTTCTTGTGCCTCTTCAAGTGTAAAGCCAAGAACTTTGAACATTTTTTCTTGAATGTCACGCTCAAAAATCCGCAATGACCCACCGCCAAGCTCATATCCGTTAAGGACCAAGTCATAGGCTTGTGCCCTTACCTTTGAAGGATCTGTATCCAAATAGGCCAAGTCCTCACGCACCGGCATGGTGAATGGGTGATGAGCTGCATAATAACGGCCCTCTTCCTCATCATATTCTAAAAGTGGCCAGTCAGTAATCCATAAGAAATGGAACAAGTTTTGGTCAATCAGATTTAAATCCTTACCTAGCTTTAATCTTAAGGCACCTAAAGCATCTGCCACAACTGACTTTTTATCAGCTACAAAAAGGAGTAAATCGCCCTCTTTTGCTTCAAGTGTCTCCTGAATTGCCTTAGCTTCCTCTTCAGAGAAGAATTTTGCAATTGGCCCCTTTAAGCCTTCTGCTTCCATCTTTAACCATGCAAGTCCTTTTGCACCATATCGGGAAACATACTCTGTCAAAGAATCAATATCCTTGCGAGAATACTTTTCAGCTGCTCCCTTTACATTAATGGCTTTCACTTGTCCACCATTACTAACAGCAGAAGCAAATACTTTAAAGCCAGACTCCTTCACGATTTCTGATACATCTACTAATTCTAGGCCAAATCGGGTATCAGGTTTATCCGAACCGAAGCGGCTCATTGCCTCATCATAGCTCATCCGTGGGAAAGGAGTAGGTATATCTATGCCCTTTACTTCCTTCATTAACTTAGACATCATTCTTTCCATTAATTGAATGATATCATCCTGACTCATGAAACTTGTTTCAATATCTATTTGCGTAAATTCAGGCTGACGATCAGCACGCAAATCCTCATCTCGGAAGCAACGTGCAATTTGGTAGTAACGTTCAATCCCGCCTACCATCAGGAGTTGCTTAAACAACTGTGGTGATTGAGGCAGGGCATAAAATTCACCTGGATGCACACGGCTTGGAACTAAATAGTCGCGAGCTCCTTCCGGCGTGCTCTTCGTTAAAATTGGTGTCTCTATATCTAAGAACCCTTCTTCATCCAAGAAATTTCTAATATGTTTCGTCACCTGATGGCGCATTTTTAGTGTTTCAAAAATGACCGGGCGGCGAAAATCTAGGTAGCGATATTTTAATCGGACATCTTCCGATACATCTGTTTTATCAGAAATCGTAAATGGCGGTGTCTTCGCCTCATTAATGATTGTTACTTTTTCCGCTTGAATTTCAATTCTTCCTGTTTTTAAATTTTCATTTACAGTACCTGGTTCACGGGCAATGACTGTACCTTCTACATCCAATACATATTCGCTGCGAATTTTTTCTGCTGTTTCCAGCGCTTCCTTGGAAACATCTGGATTAAAAACAACCTGAACAATTCCAGATCGGTCACGTAAATCAATAAAAATTAATCCTCCTAGGTCACGTCGTTTTTGAACCCATCCTTTTAATATTACCTTCTCCCCTACAGCGGACTCAGGTACCTCTCCGCAAAAATACGATCTGCCAAACATGTGAATCCCCCTTTATTATTGCATCTCTAGAAAAGTCGATACGAATGAATCGAGATCTAACTCAACTTGATCTCCAGTCTCCATATTTTTCACGTTGATTTTGTTGTTTTTTAATTCCTCATCACCAAGAATTGCTACAAACTTAGCTTTAAGGCGATCGGCTACTTTAAACTGGGCTTTTATTTTTCGATTTAAATAATCCCGTTCTGCAGAAATTCCAGCCAAACGAAGCTGCTGTAACAAACCAACCGAGTAATCCTTTGCTTCCTCACCGAGGGTGACAAGGTAACAGTCTATACCTTGTTTAATTTCTATGTTTACCCCTTCAGCCTTCAATGCAGCGATAAAACGCTCGATACTTAGAGCAAAGCCAATTCCTGGTGTTTCTGGTCCGCCAATCTCTTCTACTAATCCGTTATAACGACCTCCGCCTGCAAGGGTAGTAATTGCCCCGAATCCCTCTGCATCACTCATGATTTCAAAGGCAGTATGGTTATAATAATCCAATCCACGAACCAAATTGGCATCCACTTCGAAAGGAATTTCCAATTGGGTTAAATACTTTTGCACCTTCTCAAAATAGGCTTTTGAATCATCATTTAAATATTCAAGAATGGAAGGAGCAGTACTCATTAATTCATGTTCACGATCCTGCTTACAATCTAAAATTCGTAATGGATTTTTCTCAAGTCGGTTCTGACAATCAGAACAGAACTCATGAATTCTTGGTTTAAAATGTTGAACCAAAGCTTCTCGATGTGCAATTCTACTTTCTTTGTCACCAAGACTGTTAATAACCAGCTTTAGCTTCTTAAGACCCATTTCTTTATATAAGTTCATGGCAAGCGAAATCACTTCCGCATCAATTGCCGGATCATTGCTACCCAATGCTTCAATACCAAATTGAACAAATTGACGGAATCTTCCCGATTGCGGTCGTTCATATCGAAACATCGGGCCCATATAATAAAGCTTGACTGGCTGATTGGCAGAGCCAAATAATTTTTTCTCAACAAATGCTCGTACTGTAGAAGCCGTACCCTCAGGTCTTAGTGTAAGGCTCCGGCCTCCTCTGTCTTCAAATGTATACATTTCCTTTTGAACGATATCAGTTGTGTCACCAACACCTCTTGAAAAAAGCTCTGTATGTTCAAAAATAGGAGTGCGTATTTCTTGGTATTGGTATTTTTCACATAGCTCTCTTGCTTTTTGCTCAATTAACTGCCACAGTTCAACTTCTCCAGGAAGTATGTCCTGCGTGCCTCTTGGGATACTGATAGCCATAACAGCGTCCTCCTCTTTTTTATGTATGAAATATGTATTCAAAATAAAAAACTCCCATCCCATGTGTAAAAACAAGGGACGAGAGTTTTAGTTCCCGCGGTGCCACCCTAGTTGAAGCGATCAATAAACTTTAGTTGCTTCCTCTTCAACAGTTAACGCCTGTTTACGTTCTATTCCTACTAGAGAATTCCTTTTTCGGAGAGAAACCTTCGGAGTGTTCATTCGTTAAGATTTATGCAGAAATGCTTCCAGCCTAAGGCATTTCCTCTCTGTCCATAAATTGACCTTAACTACTATGCTCCATCATTGGTTTTATTCATATTTCAATTGATTATTTAATAATAATACGGAGCATCAGCAGTATTGTCAAGAAGGTTTTATGACCTTTCAAGATGTTTTTTTAACTTTCTAACATCTCTTATCGTCAATCCAAATTCTGATGCTAATTCAAACATATTATCAGCATGCTGTTCTTTTTGAATAAAATCATGAAAATTAACGCCAAAAAGCCGTCCATCTATTGATTGCACATTCATATTTTTATCACTAGCTCTCACTATTCCCCCTCCTCTTAAGGCAAATTTCTAAAGTATATTGTTTCCAATTTAAGAGGAAATATTTCATAGGAATAAGAATTTGGACATAATTAACAATTTAGCAATGATTTTCAATATAATTTACGATAAAATAGGGACAAAGAGGAGGGAGTAATGCATAAAAAATTTAGTGTCATCATATTATTTATTTTTCTTTTAGGAATCTTCCTGCCACAAAGTAATAGTATGGCAGCGAACAAAACCATTACCATTTCGACAGATGCTGTTAATGTCCGAAGCGGTCCTGGCCTGAGTTATCCATTAATCAAACAAGCCAAACGAGGGGAAACCTATCCGATCGTGAAGGAAAAGGGGGATTGGATCGAGATCGAATTATCCTTTGCTAAAACAGGTTGGGTAGTCAATTGGCTTGTGACAAAAAATGATGCAAAAACAGCCAAAATTACATCAACAAATAGGAACATTGCTGCTATAGCAAAAACGAGCCAATTAAGAGTTCGTTCCGGTCCTGGATCAAACTTTCAAATTATTGGGTTCCTTAACAAGGGACAAGAAGTATCTATTCTGGACCAAAATGAAAATTGGTATAAAATATCCTCTCCATTTGGAGAAGGATGGGTTTCTAAAGAATTTCTTGAATTAAAAACAGCCAAATTGGAGAATTCAACAGCTTCTGTTTCAAAAAATGGAGAAATTGGTACAGTCAAGAGTAATATTTTAAATGTTCGAAAAGAGCCGACAGCCTCTAGTAAGTTAGTTGGTAAATTAGCAAAAGGAACAAAGGTCACCATCTTATCTAAAGAAAATAAATGGGTCAAAGTGAAATACTTAAACATAATAGGCTGGGTCAGTGGAAGTTATCTTGATACTCAACTAAGAACAACCTCCGAAACAAATAATAAAATGACTACCGGAATAATAGGAACCGTAACAGCCGAAAGTTTAAGTGTCCGCGCAGGATCCTCAACAAAATCTGAAATCATCGGGACTGTATCCAAAAATCAGCGCTTTACCATTATCGAGGAAAAAAACAATTGGGCAAAAATAGAATATAAGACTGGAAGTTTTGGTTGGGTTGCAGGATGGTATTTGGAGAAATCACCAGCAAAAACCAATGAAAATATAACCAATTACCAAACAGCCACAGAAACTTCTGGACAAGTCCAGGTAGCCGCAAAAGACATTATAACCATCCTCCAAGACGGAACGAATATCCGTGAATTGCCAAGTACCCAATCAGGTGTCATACATCGTGCAAATAAAGGCGATCGTTTCTCCGTAACTGGAGTGAAGAATGATTGGTATGAAATTAAACTAAAAAATGGAAAAAAAGCTTATGTAGCAGGCTGGTTAGTATCCACATCTGGGTCTATACCGCGTATTGAAAAATTGGGAGCAGAAGGTTACATAAAAAATAAAATTATTGTAATTGATCCTGGCCATGGTGGCGGAGATGGAGGAACAGTTGGTGCAAGCGGGACATTAGAAAAGAATCTTACACTTCGGACGGCAAAGCTCCTTTACGACAAACTCAAAGCAGCTGGAGCAAAGGTTTATCTTACCCGAAACAATGACAGCTATATTTCTCTACAATCCCGGGTAAGTAAGGCTCATGCCTATAATGCCGACGCCTTTATTAGCCTGCATTATGACAGTAATGAAGACCGAAGTGTACGCGGTTCAACCGGATTTTACTATCATAGCTATCAAAAAGCACTTGCACAACAGCTCTATTCTTCAATGATAAGAAAAACCAATTTAAATAGCCGCGGTGTAGCCATCGGAAATTACCATGTTATCCGTGAAAATAAACAAAAGGCTGTATTAATTGAGCTTGGATTCATTAGTAATCCAGAGGAAGAAATGACCGTAAAATCAAGCAGATTCCAAGAAAATGCTGCTTCCGGCATATATGATGGACTTACAAAATATTTTAAAGAAAATTAAAAGGGGCTGTCCGGAAAGTGGTATTTCAGCCGAAATCTTTATAAAAGCAAAACCCAAGAATGCTGTTAAATCAACATTCTTGGGTTTTTAATTTGGGTTCATTTTTCTCTTAAATGGACTTTTTAGACAGCCCCTTTTTAGTCATTCAGTTCTATTAAATTATATATTCTGTTATTCATCCTTGCTTTCAATAATTAGAGTAACTGGCCCATCGTTTATAAGTTCAACATCCATCATGGCGCCGAATACACCAGTTTCTACGTGAATCCCTTTCTCACGAAGCAGCTGGTTAAACCGTTCATATAATTGAATCGCATGCTCTGGTCTAGCAGCCTCGATGAAGCTTGGTCTTCTACCTTTTCGACAGTCTCCATAAAGGGTAAATTGAGAAACAGAGAGAATTTGTCCCCCCACATCCAGCAATGAACGATTCATCTTACCGTTTTCATCTTCGAAAACTCGAAGATTGGCTATTTTATCTGCCAAATAGGCGCAATCTTCTTCCTTGTCATCATGTGTTACGCCAACAAGTAGGACAAATCCGCTAGTTATTTGTCCAATTACTTCTCCATTTACCGTAACTTTTGCCGCTTTACTACGCTGTACAACTACTTTCATGCAAAAAACTCCTTAATTCAACATACGGCGGACCGAATAAATATCAGGGATTTGTTTAATTCGGTCAACAACCTTTTGTAAATGGCTAACATTGTGAATGGCGATCGACATAATAATTGTCGCCATTTTATTTCGGTCTGTTTTGCCAGTAACAGCAGAAATGTTTGTTTTCGTCTCATTAACCGCCTGCAGAACTTCATTTAATAATCCCCTGCGATCATAACCGTTTATCTCAATATCTACATTATATTCCTTGCGATCATTTAATGCAGATTCCCATTCAACTGGAATTAATCTTTGTTGTGCATCGCTAGTGTCGATATTATTACAATCCGCCCGATGAACAGAAACTCCGCGTCCTTTTGTAATATAACCGACAATTTCATCACCAGGAATTGGGTTACAGCACCTAGATAAACGTATTAACAGGTTATCAATCCCTTGGACACGTACTCCGGATTCCCGCTTTTTAGAAGTCGGAAATGCTTTTAATTCCGAAATCGCATTCGCAATACTAGCTGACTGTTCTTGGTCACGTTTTTTGCGCCATTTTTCTGTTAAACGGTTGGCGACCTGCAACGCTGTTACGCCATTGTAACCGACAGCTGCATACATATCTTCTTCATTAGAAAAATTAAACTTCTCAGCTACTTTTTTCAAATTGTCGGGTGTTAAAATTTCTTTAACATCAAAATCCATGTTGCGGATTTCTTTTTCAACTAGCTCTCTGCCCTTCTCAATGTTTTCTTCGCGACGCTGCTTTTTAAAGAAGGCACGAATTTTGTTTTTGGCTTGAGAGGTTGCCGCAAGTTTTAACCAGTCCTGACTTGGTCCATATGAATGCTTGGAGGTTAATATTTCAACGATATCCCCCGTTTTTAGGCAGTAATCAAGTGTAACCATCTTGCCATTCACTTTTGCTCCAATCGTTTTATTTCCGATTTCAGAATGAATTCGATAGGCAAAATCGATTGGGACAGAACCGGAAGGCAATTCAATGACATCCCCTTTTGGTGTAAAAACAAAAACCATATCGGAAAAGAGATCAATTTTCAACGATTCCATAAACTCTTCGGCATTAGCTGTATCATTTTGGAATTCCAAAATTTCTCTAAACCAAGTTAATTTTTGTTCAAAGGATGAACTATCACTTACCGATTTCCCCTCTTTGTAAGCCCAGTGAGCTGCAATCCCGAATTCTGCGATACGATGCATTTCAAACGTACGTATCTGGACTTCAAGAGGATCCCCTTTCGGCCCAATAACTGTTGTATGAAGAGATTGATACATATTCGGCTTTGGCATCGCAATATAATCTTTGAACCGACCAGGCATCGGTTTCCAGCATGTATGAATAATTCCTAATACTGCATAACAATCCTTTATACTATTTACAACAATGCGTACAGCTAGTAAATCATAAATCTCACTAAACTGCTTATTTTGCAGTGCCATTTTTCGATAAATGCTGTATATATGTTTTGGACGGCCGGAGATCTCTGCTTTAATGGAGACTTCCGTTAGTCGTTCCCTCACTTCTTCAATAACTTCATCGAGATATTGCTCCCGTTCCGCACGCTTCTTTTTCATTAAGTTTACAATCCGATAATACTGCTGTGGATTTAAATATCTTAATGCGGTATCCTCAAGCTCCCACTTTATCTTTGAAATCCCAAGACGATGGGCTAAAGGTGCAAAAATTTCAAGTGTCTCATTAGAAATCCGACGCTGTTTTTCTAAAGGAAGGTGCTTAAGTGTCCTCATATTATGCAATCGATCAGCTAGTTTAATGAGAATAACCCGAATGTCCTGAGCCATCGCCACAAACATCTTGCGGTGGTTCTCTGCCTGCTGTTCCTCATGTGATTTATATTTAATTTTCCCTAACTTTGTTACTCCGTCGACAAGCATGGCCACTTCGCTATTAAAAGCTTCCTCAATATCTTTTAAGGAAACGTCCGTATCCTCTACAACATCGTGTAGAAAGCCCGCAGCTACAGTAGCGGGATCCATTTCCAAATCCGCCAATATACCCGCAACCTGAATCGGATGAATGATATAAGGCTCTCCGGATTTTCGATATTGATCACGATGAGCATGTTTCGCAAACTCATACGCTTTTTTTACTAATTCCACATGCTCACTGTTTAAATATTTTCTCGTCTTGTCGATGACTTGGTCGGCGGTTAACACTTGATCATTTGCCATGAAATCACCTTTATTTTCCATCTCATTTTATTTATATATATTGAACAAATTCGGCCAATTATCAACCAAATATTAATCTATTTGCCCCGTTTTACTAATTTTAGGAATCTTTCTATGAAAAATATTTACTAAATTATAATGATTGTTACTATTATCAAAAAAAAAAGCGAAGATGTAAAGAGATTAAGACAAATTTCCACAAAATATGTGTTTTTTCCAACTTCTTATATAAAGAGAGCACCCTTTTTTGAGTGCCCTCTCATCATCAATTAATACTCCATCAATGTTAAAATATCATACCCTTTAAGCTTGCTTCTACCTTCCAAATAAGTTAATTCTACAAGAAAAGCAATTCCAGCAACTACACCCCCGAGTTGCTCTACTAACTTAATGGTCGCTTCAATCGTTCCGCCTGTCGCCAGTAAATCATCAGTAATTAGTACACGCTGTCCTGGTTTAATGGCATCTTTATGAATTGTTAAAACATCAGAACCATATTCCAATCCATAGCTAACTTTAATCGTTTCCCTTGGAAGCTTTCCTTCTTTGCGGACAGGTGCAAACCCTACACCTAAAGAGTAAGCAACAGGACAACCAATAATGAAGCCACGAGCCTCAGGTCCAACAATTAAATCAATTTTTTTATCTTTTGCATAAGCAACAATTTGATCGGTAGCATACTTATATGCTTCACCATTATTCATTAACGGAGTAATATCTTTAAATTTAATTCCTGGTTTTGGATAATCCTCTACAATTGCTACATATTGTTTTAAATCCATTCCTAAAATGCCTCCTCAAGTTCGACCGACTCAAATAAAACTTTATCGAACCAGTCCTTTAATTCTTGAAAGGACGAAAACAATAAATCTCTCTCTAAGGCATTCTGTGCCTGTTTTATTTGATAAGTTTTTGACTCGGTCAAATCACGCTTCTGTGTTTGCCTTTTTAAAGTAATAAAACCATTGTTTATTGTAACAAAATCCAGTTCACTAAACACCTTCGACATAAAAGTGATCGTTTCTTGAGACCAGCCTCGATGCTTTGCAATGTCTGCACCATAACGCTTTAAATCAATTGGTCCTTTTTGCATTAAAAATGCATAAAACCATTTAAAATGATCCCGTGTTGGCATTGTGCTAAAGAAATCACTAGATTCCTTATAAAAATAAGTATAAATTCTCGATGGATGTTTTCCACTAAGTAAATGAATGATCAATTCTTTTGAAGGAGGGAAATCTGCGAAAACAATGTTTGCCATATGAGCGTTAAACGATTTTGCATCTTCTTTGTTTTCAATCAGATAGACCTCATCATGCAGAGTTGCGCTTATTTTATCCAGATTGTCTTTATTAAAAACAATAATCTTCCTATTTTCATTAGGTACCAAGGTCTCTATACTATTTAGTCTATTTTGGCCACGGAAATCAAACAGCTGCCAAGTGTCTACAGATAGATCATGAACAAATATTTGTGGTTTTCGTATATTATTCCATTCATTAATGGACAATTCACCTATTAATGAAATTTGAGCTGCCGGTGAAATTTCGTCGACTAAAGAGCCTAACCCAAAGCCAATTCCATCAAGGCTATTTCCATTCTTGTTTACTACAATCTTCAAATGATTTTGATCACTGCCGATTTTCCTAATACTGGTTATATCAACATCATTGATTAATACCATTGGTTTAGCATTCTCTACTCCAAAAGGTGATAACAGATTTAATTCATCCAATGACTCTAAATCAATATCATTGATCTGGACTTCTTCATCTAGATAGGTAACCGGAATAAAATCTTCATCCGTAAGTTGGTCATTCGCCAGACCGTTTAATCTTTCTCTAAGCTCACCAACATCATCTATACTTAATGTCATCCCCGCAGCCATTGGATGTCCGCCGAAGTGGGGCAAGATATCACGACAAGTGGATAAATTTTGAAACAAGTCAAATCCAGGAATGCTTCTTGCCGAACCTTTTGCCACCCCTTTTTCACGATCAAAACTGAAGACAATCGTTGGCCGGTAATATTTCTCAACCAATCTGGAAGCAACGATTCCAATAACACCTGCATTCCAGCCCTCCTTGCCAAGGACAAGAACCTTATTCGTTTCTATTGGATAATTTCGTTCTACCTCGTTGATCGCTTCTTCGGTAATCAAGTTGACAATAGCTTGTCTTTCTCGATTAAGGGCCTCCATTTCTTCAGCCAATTCTTTTGCCTCGTTTTCATCATTGGTCAATAGCAATTGGACTGCCATGGTAGCATCTTCTAACCTGCCTACAGCATTAATCCTCGGACCTAGTGTAAAGGCGATGGTTTCTTCGTTAATGGATAATGGTTCAACACCAGCTAATTTAAATATTGTTTTCAAGCCAATGTTGTTAGTTACTTTAATGTTTTCAAGACCTTTTTTGGCAATTAATCGATTTTCCCCTTTTAATGGGACTAAATCAGCTATTGTGCCAATAAGAGCCAATTCCAACAAATGCTCTGGCAGTCTTCCATATAAGGCATGAGCCAATTTGAACGCTACTCCAACCCCAGCTAGATCACGAAAGGGATAAATACTATCGGGAAGTTTTGGATGAATAATCGCAAGCGCCTCAGGCAATACAGGTCCTGGCTCATGGTGGTCAGTTATAATTAAGTCGAGGCCAAGCTCTTTCGCCACACTTGCTTCATGAATGGCAGAGATTCCTGTATCAACGGTAATAATCAATTTGATCCCATTTTCAGCAGCTCGACGAAAAGCAGGCTCATTTGGACCATAGCCTTCTGTAAATCGATTGGGAACATAAAATTGTACATCCGCACCTAAATCTGTTAATGTCTTCATTAATACCGACGTACTACTAACACCATCGGCATCGTAATCACCAAAAATAAGGATTGGTTCCTTCCTTTCGATCGCCTCACGGATTCTATTAACCGCAATATCCATGCCTTTTAACAAAAATGGATCGTGAAATTCATCCTTACCAAATAAAAAAAACCGTGCAGAATCAACGGTATCAAATCCACGATTGACAAGGAGTGATGCAACTAGAGGAGTAATTTTCAATTCTTTTTCGAATTGCTTTACTAAAACCGGATCTGATTTACGAACAATCCATCTTGTTCTTGACTTTAACATTAGTTTCACCCCTCAGACTTTCTTATTATACAGGAGCGAGAATGACCTTTCAATGAATAAATCAGAAAAGCGTAAACTCTCTATTTAATGGTGTCTAGCTAGAGCTCCCCCAAAAGAGATAATGGAAACAAGATAAACAGAAGGTGATTCAAAGTTGACTCATCAAATGGAGGGACGAGAAGGCGACTTACTGCAAGGATGTTTGCAAAACCAAAGCTTTTTTAACATCTCTACTTCCGCTTCAAAACGCTTGATTTTCGTTTCAGGATCTTCTGGACGAGTTCTCGGTCTTCCTTTACCTGGTCCTTTTGCCTTCCCGCGTTTTTCCTCCAGACCTTTCATTCCTTCTTTGTCATAGTGTTCTACCCATCGACGTACCATGGTATGATCAATCCCTAACTCTTTAGCCACCGATTTGTAGCCCATGCCCTCTTTTTTATATAGATCCACAGCTTTCTTTCTAAACTTTACATCATATGTTTTTCGTATTTTCCCCATAGAAAAATCCCCTCCATAGTAGACAGATTCATGTGCTTTCTTTTTTCTGTCTACTATAAGGGGATCATATCAGCCCTGTGGTTTTGTTTTTAATTATACCTGCGGCTGATCAGAGTATCTTCTCTTCTCTTTTACTGTTTTGATAACACCTTTCTTTTTAAGCTCTCGTGTCTTGAATACATACCAAAGAGGACCGGCGATACAAATAGAAGAATAAACACCTGCTACTAATCCAACAAACAAGGCAATCGAGAAATTGCGAATGGATTCGCTTCCGAAGAAAATGAGCGCAACCACTGTTATTAATACGGTTAATACTGTATTTACGGAACGACCCAATGTTTGACGGATACTTACATTCAATACTTCAGCTATATCCTGATTTGTTTTAAGTCGCTTTTTCTTATGAAGATTTTCGCGCATTCGGTCAAAAGTGACAATTGTATCATTAATAGAATATCCAACAATAGTTAAAACTGCAGCGATAAATGTTAAGTCAACTTCCAGTCTCGTCATACTGAAAAATGCCACCATGAAAAATGCATCATGTAATAAAGATAATATAGCAGCAATCGCCATGGCCCATTCAAAACGAATAGTTGTATAAAGAATAATGCCGATGGAAGCGATAAGAAGAGCAATGAACGCATTTTTCGCCAACTCTTTCCCTACGGTCGGAGATACAGTACTAACGTTTGGCTCATGGCCAAATTCCGATTTAAATGCTGATTTTAATTCAGCAATCTGTTCTTTCGATAGTACCCCTTTTAAGCGGGCTGATGCCATTTCTTTGTTTTCACCAGAGATGACGATATCATCCGTTTCTATATTTAGTTGTTCAAAGGCATTATCTACCTTTTCAGTGGTTAATGGTTTATCTGATAACACTTCAATTCGAGTACCACTTGAAAAATCAATGGAAAGATTTAATCGGAACACGGTAATCAATACTACACCAAGGGCAATCAGTGTACCGGAAATGATAAAAAACCATTTTCTTGTTTTAACAAAATCTAATTTATCCCATCTTGTTGGAAGATCTAAAGTATCATAGTTCTCAGCAATATCCTTAATTTCGGATTTTTTCACACCGAACCAGCCAAATTTTTTGTTCAAAAAGCCACTGTTAACCCATAATGCCAATAGTATACGTGATAGCAATACTGCTGTAACAAAGCTTAAGAGAATACTCACCAATAGCATTGTCGCAAATCCTTTAACAGAACTCGTTCCATAATAGAAAAGAACGACAGCAGCTAAAATGGTTGTTAAATTGGCATCAAGGATCGAAGAAAAGGAATTCTTACTACCTGCTTTAAAGGCAGATTTGATGGATTTTCCGACTTTAATTTCTTCTTTGATCCGTTCATAGGTAATAATGTTTGCATCTACAGCCATACCTACACCGAGAATCAAGGCGGCAATTCCCGGAAGTGTTAACACTCCGTTCATCCAATCAAATATTAATAATACGAGATAAATATAAATGGATAAGGTAACTGTAGCAATAAATCCCGGAAAACGATAGTACACAAGCATAAACAAATAAATGATGGCAATACCGATAATTCCTGCTAAAATTGTTTTATCCAGTGCCTGCTCCCCAAATTTAGCTCCGACGGATGTTGAGTAAACTTCTTTTAATTTAACTGGAAGAGCACCTGCATTTAGGAGGGAGGCTAATGTTTTCGCTTCCTCTGCTGTAAAATTACCTACAATTGATACAGTATTTTGATTAAAAACTTCTCTTACAGTTGGAGCAGATAAATATTTCGGATTCTCTTTTGTTACTTCGGCTTTAAACGAATCCTTTCCTTCTTCAAAATCCATCCAAATCACGAGGACATTCGGATTCATATTGACTATCTCTTCCGTAACTTTCCGAAACTTGTCTGCGCTTTTTAATGTCAAAGTTACACTAGGGTTCCCGTTTTCATCAAAGGTTTGCTTTGCTCCGCCTTCTTTTAAATCCGTGCCATCCATCATCAGCCGGTCATTAGCATCACGAAAAGTTAAATTTGCCTGAGTGGATAAAATTTCACGCGCTTCGTTTTGGTCTTCGACACCGGCAAGTTGAACACGAATCCGGTTATCCCCTTCGATTTGAATACTCGGCTCACTTACCCCAAGGACATTAATCCGCTTATCCAATGCCTCTGCTGTACTGGCCAATACTTCTTTATCAATTTTTTGCCCTTTTTTCGCAGGTTGAACTTCATAGAGAACCTCAAACCCTCCCTGAAGGTCAAGCCCAAGCTTCATATTGTTTAATATTCCTTGTATCGTTATCCCCATTGTGCTTCCTAATAATACTAAAATTAAAAAGAAAGCCACAATTCTACTACGTTTTACCATTATGTATAAATCCTCCTTAATCTAAGCCCGGCACAGTTACAACCCTCTACTATCTGAAATTGATATACAAGGGAACTCACTTCCTACATTATGAAATATAAAAAAAAAGCTGTCAATTTTTATCAGGAGGACACAGCTTCAGTAATAATATCAACGTTTCCTTATTTTAACAGCTCTTCCCATTCATTTTTATCATCAAGGGAAAATTCATTCTTTTTAAAAGACTCAATGGTTGCAAAGCTGATATAGTCACTAACCTTAACAGAGAGAATATCCTGGATCATTTCAAAGAGTTTGAGTTCATCTTTCTCTTTTCTCCACTTTTTCTTCATTAAAAATTCCCAAAGATCATCTTCTGTTACTGAATCAGTCCCTAATAACCGAAATTCCTCAAGTTTACTTAATATAGCAGGTTGAACTTGAGTACGATATTGTTCGGCAGTGTGGATGATCCCCATTCTAATCCCTCCCTGAAAAAGTGCTCAAAATATAAATGCTTGTCATGCTTTGTCCACCATCTAGCATATAGTTAATTGTATATGATATCGCCTATTTTGAGAAGGTGGGAAGTGGAATGTCGAAGTTTTTAAAAGGGACTTTTATCCTTTTACTTGCCGGCTTAATTACAAGAGTCCTTGGTTTTATTTACCGAATTGTCCTCGCCCGTAGCATTGGTGAAGAAGGCGTTGGGTTATATATGATGGCTTATCCTACCTTTATTCTCGTGGTTACGATTATTCAGTTAGGCCTTCCTGTAGCCATATCCAAAAATGTAGCTGAGGCTGAGGCAAGAGGTGATTATGCTGAGATCAAAAAAATTCTTGTTGTTTCCTTGGCTACAACCATTTCATTGTCTATTATTATTACACCAGCATTGATTCTGCTTGCCCCTATATTTGTAACCAAACTGTTTACAGATGGCAGAACTCTTTTTCCTTTATTAGCTTGTGCTCCTGCCATTCCAATCATCGCTATTTCTTCCGTGTTAAGAGGCTATTTTCAAGGAAAACAAAATATGAGGCCTTCAGCGATCTCGCAAATTTTAGAGCAGATCGTTCGTATTACCTTAATTGCCTCTGTCACAGCCGCTTTTCTTCCATATGGAGTAGAATATGCAGCAGCCGCCGCAATGGGAGCTTCCGTTGTCGGCGAACTCGTGGCACTTATATATCTATTAACCACGTTTAAATTAAAAAAACGATTTAAATTGAGAAGAAACTTTTTTCAATTTATCCATAAAGGGAAGAAAACGTTTAAAGATTTAATGGAAATCGCTTTACCAACAACTGGAAGCAGACTAATCGGCAGTATTGCCTGGTTTTTTGAGCCAATTGTGGTCGTAAATAGTCTAGCTCTAGCTGGTGTGCTTGCAGTTGATGCAACCAAACAATATGGAGCGTTAACAGGCTATGCATTGCCGCTATTAATGCTCCCATCTTTTGTAACCTTCTCGTTAGCTACTTCCCTCGTTCCTGCTATTAGTGAAGCCAATTCTATGAATCATCATAAACTGATAGAATATCGGCTACAGCAGGCACTGAGGTGGACATTTTTAACAGGAGGATTGGCTGTTATCGTATTGTATGTTTTGGCTGATCCACTGATGCAGTTAATGTACGGTTCTACAAAGGGTTCCTATTTTATTCGGCTAATGGCTCCATTCTTCTTGTTTTATTATTACCAAGGCCCGCTTCAAGCTGTCCTCCAAGCTTTAAATCTTGCTAGGGCTGCCATGATAAATAGTTTAATTGGAGCAGTGGTAAAAACAGCCGTAATCTTTATACTTGCCTCCCAGCCATCTTTTGGGATTACAGGTGCCGCCTTAGGTATTATTGTTGGATTTGTTTTAGTAACCATTCTTCATTTTGCAACAGTCTTAAAAAAAATTTCCTTCCCATTTCAAATTCGTGATTATGCAAAGGGCTTTTTGGTAATGACGGCCTCAGGCGGATTGGGTCTTTGGATATTTGATCAATTCCTCCTGCATGAACGTTTAGTTATTAGAGTTTTAATATCAGCAGCCGGAATGGTGTTATCTTATTTAGTGCTACTACTTTTACTTAGACTAATCAAGCATGAAGAGCTGCAACGAATTCCTTGGCTAGGTAAATTTTTTACAAGCAGATGAAAGACACGCGAGCTAATAAAGGCGTGTCTTTCATTCTTCATCCATAAGGTCGATATAAAATTCGCCATTTTCATAGCTGCAAAACGAAATTTTTTTAATATCTCTGTAACCTCTTTTTTTCAATTCCTGGCGAAGCCATAAATTCGTTTTATTAATCTTTTTCAAATGGTCCTCATTTACTTGTCCGTCCATTATTAATGGTATTGTAATATCACCTTGATTTTTTGAATTTGACTTGTTGTTATTTTTTTGCTTTTTTTCGATGACTGATAAACTTCCTGTTGATTCTAAAATGGCAAACTCAACGTCTGTGATGCTCCGAATATCCTTCTCTCTTAATTGAGTTAATAAATCATCAAAATTGTAGCGCTGACGGCGCATGGCTTCTTCATCCACTTTTCCCCTATTAATAATAATGCTTGGTTTACCATCTACCAAATCACGAAATCTTTTACTTTTTAATGAAGCGATGGACATAATAATCTGGATTAACATTAACAAAAACATTGGTAATATAGCTTCAATTATATGAATCTTTGGCCTTTCAATAGCAAGGACAGCCAATTCACCAATCATAATAAAAACGACAAGGTCTAGAATACTTAATTCTCCTATTTCCCTTTTTCCCATTAGGCGAAATATCAAGACAATTACTGCGTATAGCAAAATAGTCCGAAACACCGTTGTAAAAATATATTCCACGTGTTACCTCTCCTTTTTTTCCACTCAGTTATAGAATCCACAGAATGAAAAAAATCATGAACGGAATCAATTTCCAATTTATTTGAATGAAATAAAAAAATTTTAATTCTACTTTCAACGATACATGAATACGCTTGTACTAAGAAATAAAACTGTTTTCCGAGGCTTGACACGATTAAATCGGAATGACTTATGTCGGCCTGCAGGCAACTGAAGGAGGAGAGAAACATCGAATCAAAAAGCTTGGGTACAGCTATGCTGTACGGATTGATTTTTATTTTCGCATTTGTCGTTCTTTCCAGCTTAATTTTTTCCCTTATTCTTAGATTTACTTCGGTTCAGGAATCATCCCTTCAATATGTTGTTACAACCCTGTCATTTATCGGATTGTTTGGCGGGGGTTTTCTGTCCGGGAGGAAACGAAAGGAAAAAGGGTGGTTAATTGGAGGACTTACCGGTCTATTTTATTCGTTAATTGTGTTTTTGTTCCAATATTTAGGTTATGATCGCCTATTTGACTTCGAGCAGATCATCTATCATACATGTTATACATTAATCTCCATGATGGGCGGAATCCTGGGGGTCAATATCACTAGTGGAAAAACTCGCTCTGTATAGAAAAGCGAAAGCCCCCTGGTCAGCGGCGTATGGCTTGGAGGTCTCCAACTGAGATATAGGAAACACGGTGAGCGAAAGTGAACCGATGTTGACTTATCGTAGGGCGGAGACCGAAAGACACTAGACGCTAGGGGGCTGGAGCTAGACAATTCTCGAAGTCAAAAAGATATTTTCTTATCTAACCGGAAAAGCGGAAGCGCTCTGGGCAGCGGCGTATGACCTCCTCCCAAAAGCCATCGCTTTCGGTCGTGCGATGCTAATTCTGCCGGAGCCCTCCTTGTGGTGGCCTCCAACTAAGATATAGGAAACACGATGAGCCATAGGCGATTTGATGTTGACTTATCGTAGGGCGGAGAACGAAGGGCACTAGACGCTAGGGCGCTGGAGCTAGACAGTTCTCTAAGTTAAATAAATCCTTTGCTTATTAAAAAAAGGAAGCCGGGTGGCTTCCTTTTTACTATTAAACTTCTGCTGTCTTTGCAGGTTCAACAACCTCGCGGATCGCAGTACGGTCATATGTTAAACGACTACCGTCACCACATTTGATGACAACTTTATTTTCATCGATCGAATCGATAAAACCATGTAATCCGCCAATTGTAACGATTTTATCACCTTTTTTCAATTCGTTTTGCATTTGCTGCACTGCTTTTTGACGCTTTTGCTGCGGGCGGATTAGTAAGAAATAAAAAATGACAAACATCAATATAAGTGGAATTAAAGAACCTAATCCTTCCATGCCTATTTCCCTCCTTTCAACCAACATCTATCAGAAATTTTTCGCATTTGGTTTGTTAAAACCATATTGCTCAAAAAATTCTTCTCGGAAATCACCAAGCCTGTCTTCTCTAATGGCTTGTCTGACTTTCTCCATTAATCTTAACAGAAAATATAGATTATGATAAGAAGTTAATCTAATTCCAAAGGTCTCATTACAACGAATTAAATGTCTTATATAAGCTCTGCTGTAATTACGACATGTATAACAATCACATGCTGGATCAAGTGGACCGTAATCTCTTGCATATTGGGCATTTTTGACAACAAGACGACCCTTGCTTGTCATTAAAGTACCATTTCTAGCAATCCTTGTCGGCAATACGCAGTCAAACATATCAATACCACGAATTGCCCCATCAATGAGTGAATCAGGAGAGCCGACACCCATTAAATAACGCGGCTTATTGGCTGGCAAGAGCGGTGTCGTAAATTCAAGCACACGATTCATTACATCTTTTGGTTCACCAACAGATAATCCACCTACGGCATACCCTGGAAAATCAAGAGAAATTAAATCCTGGGCACTTTGCTTCCTAAGTTCCTCATATTCGCCGCCTTGAACAATACCAAATAATCCTTGTTCATTCGGACGTTGATGCGCCTTTAGACAGCGCTCCGCCCACCTTGAGGTGCGTTCCACCGATTTTTTCATGTATTCAAATGTAGCCGGATATGGCGGGCACTCATCAAAAGCCATCATGATGTCGGAACCTAGAGCATTTTGAATTTCCATGGCCTTTTCCGGTGATAGAAATAATTTTTCCCCACTAAGGTGGTTACGGAAGTGAACCCCTTCTTCTTCAATTTTACGGAATTCACTTAAACTAAATACCTGGAACCCACCAGAATCGGTTAAAATGGCCCGGTCCCAATTCATAAATTTATGTAGTCCACCTGCTTCCTTGATAATATCATGACCGGGACGGAGCCACAAATGATATGTATTACTTAAAATTATACCGGCCCCCATCTCCTTCAGATCTTCAGGAGACATAGTTTTAACAGTTGCAAGTGTTCCAACCGGCATAAATGCGGGTGTATCAAATGATCCATGTGGGGTATGCACTTTGCCGAGCCGTGCCCCCGTTTGTTTACATGTTTTAATTAATTCGTAGCGAATCGCAGTCAAATTACTTTCTCCTTCCTAAAAGCAGTGTGAGCAGAGCGATGCAAAAGGAGTGTATATTTTTTATAGTTTCCAATACCTAAAAACATTCCTCTGTGCAGCGCTCCGCTTCTTTTCCACTAAATGATCAACATCGCATCGCCAAAACTAAAAAAGCGATAGCGTTGTTCGACAGCAGTATGATAAGCATTCAATACATTCTCCCGCCCTGCCAAAGCACTGACAAGCATGATGAGGGTGGATTTAGGTAAATGGAAATTAGTAATCATTCCATCTATCGCCTTAAATTCATAGCCAGGATAAATAAATATATTCGTCCAGCCACTTCCTTCAACAAAGCGGCCATTATTTGCAGAAGCGATGGTTTCCAACGTCCGAGTGGAGGTGGTTCCAACAGAAATAATTCGGCCGCCATTGTTTCTTACCTCATTTAGGAGTCTCGCAGTCCCTTCAGTAACCATATAAAATTCGGCATGCATCTCATGGTCTTGGACATCGTCCACACTAACAGGCCGAAACGTTCCCAGCCCAACATGTAAAGTGATAAAGGCGATATGAACACCTTTCTCCCTGACCTCATTTAAAAGCTCCTCTGTAAAATGAAGCCCTGCTGTCGGGGCTGCAG
Organism: Neobacillus sedimentimangrovi; assembly: GCF_010614825.1. Lineage (NCBI taxonomy): Bacteria > Bacillati > Bacillota > Bacilli > Caryophanales > Bacillaceae > Neobacillus > Neobacillus sedimentimangrovi. The sequence continues at coordinate 38,832 of NZ_JAAFZF010000010.1, read as the reverse complement.
CTGAACCAGGTTCACGAGCATACACCGTTTGATACCGTTCTCGGTCATCTAGCTGTTCCTTAATATATGGTGGAAGAGGCATTTCGCCAAGCTGGTCAAGAACTTCATAAAAAATACCCTCATAGGTAAATTTGAAAACGCGGCCTCCATGATCAGAGGTTCCTGTACAAATCGCCTTCAGTAGGCCATCGCCGAATTCAATTTCTGTACCTACCTTCACGCGCTTCGCAGGTTTCACCAGTGTTTCCCACTGATCTTCTTCCAGTTGCTTTAATAGCAACACTTCAATTTTGGCTCCTGTATCCTTTTTTACCCCAAAAAGGCGTGCAGGAAGAACCTTTGTATCGTTTAAAACAAGGCAGTCCCCTTCACGCAAATATTCGGTAATATTTTTAAATACTTCATGCTTAATTTCGCCTGTTTTTTTATCCAATACCATTAATCGGCTATCCATCCGATTTTTTAGCGGAACTTGAGCAATTAATTCTTCAGGCAAATGAAAATCAAATAAGTCTACCTTCACGTAAAACACACCTTACATTAACGGAATCGTCCAATAAAATAGAATATCAATGATAAAACAATACTTAAGACAATGGAAGTGACAATAGGGAAATAAAAAGTAGTATTCCCTTTTTTAATGACAATATCACCCGGCAGTTTTCCAAGGTTAATAAATGGCATGAGTAAACCAATCAAAAAAATAATTGCACCGATAATCATAAGTGTTTTTGAAAGGCCTGTCACGTTCTTTCACCTCCATGTCAAAATGGTATCGTTATTCGGCCCCATTAGGGACCCGGAATCTCCATGCCGAAATGCTGATACACTTTTGGGGTAACTATTCTTCCCCTTGGTGTCCGCTGAAGAAACCCAATTTGCAGTAAATACGGCTCATAGACATCTTCAATCGTTTCAGCTTCTTCTCCAATGGATGCTGCGATTGTATCAAGTCCGACCGGTCCACCTCGGAATTTTTCAATCATTCCTTTTAATAATTTATGGTCAATATGATCTAATCCCATACTATCCACCTGAAGCAGTTCAAGGGCTTCTTTAGCTAGTGCCAAACAAATCTCCCCGTCACCCTTTACTTGGGCAAAATCCCTCACTCTTCTAAGCAAGCGATTGGCAATCCTTGGGGTTCCCCTAGATCTCCGGGCAATTTCTGCGGCAGATTCATCATCTATTTCGGTTTCAAACAATTCTGCCGTTCGTTTGACAATATTTTTTAGTTCTTCTTCCTTATAATACTCGAGACGTCCCAAAACTCCAAATCGGTCCCTAAATGGTGCCGACAAAGCCCCTGCCCTTGTTGTAGCACCAACCAATGTAAATGGCGGTAAATCCAGTCTAACGGACCGGGCTGTGGGCCCTTTCCCGATCACAATATCAAGACAAAAGTCCTCCATCGCCGGATACAATACTTCTTCAATAGAACGGGACAGACGGTGTATTTCATCAATAAACAATACATCCCCCGGTTCAAGGGCTGTCAAAATCGCAGCTAAATCACCTGGCCTTTCAATGGCTGGTCCCGAGGTTGTACGTATATTTACATTCATTTCGTTGGCAATAATTACTGCAAGCGTTGTTTTCCCTAGCCCCGGGGGACCGTAAAGAAGCACATGGTCTAACGTTTCCTCCCGAAGCTTGGCCGCTTTAATAAAAATTTCTAAATTACCCTTCACCTGTTCCTGACCGATATATTGTTTTAATGTTTGAGGTCTCAGGCTTTGTTCAAAGCTGATCTCACTCTCATTTACTTCACTTGATATGATACGGTCTTCCATTTTATCACCTATTTCAAAAGCCGCTGCAGGGCCTTTTTAATGTATTGGTCTGTGGACAGCTGTTCTTTTCTTAATTCAGGTGAAATCTTTTTAATTTCTTTATCGGAATAACCAAGGGCTTTCAATGCAAGAATAGCCTCTTCCAATGCCGTGTTGTGCGTTTCTGTATGTACTGGAAGTTTATCAGCATTAAAGAGGTTCGGGAAATAATCGGGAACAATATCCTGGAGTTTCCCCTTCAAATCCAGAATCATTTGCCGTGCGGTTTTTTTACCGACTCCTGGAAATTTGACCAAAAAGCTTTCATCTTCATTTTCTATCGCATGAACCACCTGCTGTACTTCACCCGAAGCAAGAATCGCAAGCGCACCTTTTGGACCAATCCCCGAGACATTTAATAGCTTTGTAAATAGACGTTTTTCTTCTCGTGTCTCAAATCCGTATAAAGCCATTATGTCTTCTCGGACGTAATGATACGTATAAACAGTCACCATCGTGTTCATTTTGCCAGAATAGATAAACGGATTTGGAGTGGATATTTGATAACCAATTCCATTGTTTTCAATTACAATATATTCCGGCCCGACAAACTCGATAGTTCCTTTAATAAATTCAAACAAGACGACTCTCTCCCCTATTTTCCTGCTGCCCCTTTTGGGCGCATGACCTCATTCTAACATACAATTGAAAAGTAGATGAAGAAAATCGCTGCTAGAAAAAATACTTTCTTATCTCATAAAAAAAACAGGCTGATTCAATTAAAACCAGACTGTTTTATCAATAATCATTCTCTTTTCAGCGAATATGGCTTAAAAGTCTCTAAAACCTCCACATACCGGTCTTTATTTTTTATAGGAATTCCTTCTAGAAGTTCTTTTTGGGTTTTAAATTCCAGCTTTTTTACATCAATTTGAAAAAATGATTGGATAATTCTAGACCGATCAGGCCTTCCATTGAAAATCGTTAACACCCCATCATCCGTAATGCCAAAATATCCATTGGCCTTTAATAATGGGGATATATCATCTATTTGTTTGCGAAATACTACCGCCTTCTCGTCGCTACTTATCACTTTCCACTGATCGTACTTTGCCCAAAATTTTTCCTTGGACCAAACTGTCTCTTTCACAACTTCTTGACTTACTTCTCCATCTAAATATTCTCGTTCTAAAATAACTGTCATTTGCAGAGGTTCCTTTTTTGACTGTGGCTGCTTATCTAATTGAGCCATTGTTTTAGTCCTTTCCAATCCAAATACTAAAGAAAGCACTAATACGACAGCCAAACTACATCGAGAAGCTGACTTTCTGTTGAACCTCATGCTATTCACCTCTTACTTGTAAATAATAAACAATTTAACCACTATTAGTTTAGCCTTCATTTCTATTTTTATCCTCCATAGAAAATTGAATAGGAAGAGGAATACCGCGAACTTCTCATCTTTGACTAAATTAAAGTTGAACCAAATAGAAAATACCATGCCGGGCGCACATTAAAAGGGGCTGTCCGGAAAGTGGTATTTCAGCCGAAATCTTTATAAAAGCAAAACCCAAGAATGCTGTTAAATCAACATTCTTGGGTTTTTAATTTGGGTTCATTTTTCTCTTAAATGGACTTTTTAGACAGCCCCTTTTAATTATTAAGGCTCTGGCTGGCGTACTTCATTATTGATATTACGATCACGTCCCAGAGTCCCTTCATCGATTATCACATTTACTGGTCTGCCGTTTGTTAAAGTTCTTACCGCATTTTTTATATCTCTTTTCGTTTCAGCTGCCTTGCGATTATCAAATAATTTTACTGAAATCTCGACAGTATTACCATAAGCTACAGATCTAATACTCCGTACATTGTCAATCCTTCTAACCCGGCTACGAATTTGATCAGTTACATCCTCCTGATATCCTGGCTTCGTTACAGAACCGGTACCAATTGGTTTATTTAAATGGCCATGATAATTCGCATCACTTCTACTAAAACGGTTATCCCGCTGAAAAAAATTTCTATCGGTCTTGGCTAATGGGGTGGATGGATTTTTCGGATGTCCATTTTCGTCTTTTTCCTGCAGATTTCGTCGTCTAGTTTCATTAATTTCCTGGTCCTCTTCCCCAATAGTGTGATCCATTAATTCCGGTAAAGCACCATCATTATCTCTAATAATCCTATAGTTGTTATCAGGATGATTTTCATTTGAGTAATACCCTACCGGACCTATTGAGTTTTTATGACCATTATTATAAGCACTTTGGTCAGTATTATTGGCACAACCCGCTGCTCCCATAAGTGCAAGAACAGAAAAAGGAATCATCCACTGCTTTTTATTCAAGCAACTAACCCCCTTACATCATCCTGAGCATTTTTTTATGCTCAAATTTAGGTTGGTATTTTTGTGGGGGTTTCATTCTTGTATGTCCTCTAAATATTTTTTAATTGCTCAATAAATTGTTTCCTGATATTAAATTGCCCGATAGATAATTCAATAACATATTTTAATTTATTTGGATCAGAATATGTTTTTTCTCTAATAATTCGATTCCATTCTCGAAAAATATCAGCAGGGTAAGCCAAAGCATATAAAAACGCCCGATTCATTATATATTTCCTTATTTGTTTATATTTAGAAAGTCGCTCAAAAGACCAATTTAAGTGTGGTAAAAATCTGTTAGCCATTTGCAAATAGTCATAAGCAGGTGGCCCTATTTGAATGAGGTCAAAATCAATTAAAAATAATCGGCCACTTTCATCACGTAAAAAATTATGGTGAGCAACATCTCCATGTAAAATGACTTTAGCTTGTTGTTCAAGCAGATTTTGATTTTTTTCTAAATGACTTAGTGACCAACTTGCCCACGATATTATTTCTGAAATATACGGTTCTTTTATAAAAAAACAAATCGTTGGAAGATTATTTATAAAAATCTTGTATCTTTCTATCCATTTTCCTAATAGCTCCGCTTTTGGTAGTAAAGTTCGATAGCGAGCTTCAAAATTAGAGGTAATTTGATGAAATTCTTCCAGGAGTTTTAAAGCCTCTTTCCGATTTTGGAAAGTTTGATACGTAAACGCTATTTCATTAGGGGAAATATACTCTATACAAGCAAAATAAGTACCTTCGAATGTAAGCAGTTCTCCGCCCGGAGGATTTAAAAATTTGTATGTGTGGAAAAATCCTTCTTTTCTTAGGGTAGATGTAAAAGCATCATGAACTTTTAATTTATGATCTGACCGATATCCTTTTAAAATGCAGGTCATTTTTTGGGACTTTAAAAGGAAGACATCCTTTCGAATGGGTTTTAATTGCAGGTTATCCGTTAGAAATTTCGTTTTTAAATAAGAGAAGAGACGATCATAATAAGCATCGTCTCCCTTGTAATCCCTATTAACTGCTTTCATCTTCAAAACCTGATCCCATTGGTCCCATGCCATAAGGATTCATAAAAGGAGGCTGAATTGTATGATCAAATCCTGTTAATGGTGCGCTATAAATAGGAGGGGTTGGTGGTACAAAATTTTGTTGCTGTAGATCCGATTGTGTCTCCATTGGATTCCTGCTGCCACATCCGCAGTCACCACCTGCACCTGAGCCTACCGACATCCCTTGTGAAGGCTGGCTCATCTGCATCATTTGCTGCATTCCTCCTTCAGTTGAACCCAGTCCCATATGTCCCATCATTTGTGGAAATTCATAAGGCATTTGACCATCCCCCGCTGGCATTTGGCCATATCCTGCCTGCATTTGGTCATATCCCCCTGGCATTTGGCCATATCCCGCCTGCATTTGGTCATATCCCCCTGGCATTTGGCCATACCCTCCTGGCATTTGGCCATACCCTCCTGGCATTTGGCCATATCCTCCTGGCATTTGATCATAGCCTCCTGGCATTTGATCATATCCTCCTGGCATTTGGCCATATCCTCCTGACATTTGGTCATATCCTCCTGGCATTTGATCATAGCCTTCTGGCATTTGATCATATCCTCCTGGCATTTGGCCATATCCTCCTGGCATTTGGCCATATCCTCCTGGCATTTGGCCATATCCCGCTGGCATTTGGCCATACCCTCCTGGCATTTGGCCATATCCTCCTGGCATTTGGCCATATCCTCCTGGCATTTGGCCATATCCTCCTGGCATTTGACCATATCCCGCTGGCATTTGACCATATCCCGCTGGCATTTGGCCATATCCCGCTGGCATTTGGCCATATCCCGCTGGCATTTGGCCATATCCCGCTGGCATTTGGCCATATCCCGCTGGCATTTGGCCATAAGTGGATGGATCTATATATGGCATTGCTGGTTGAGAATCTTGCGTTTGCGCTCCCATCACTGCTCCAGGATTATATCCGGGATTCATTTCTGGTAATTGAGGCATAAATGCGGAAGATTCATCATCCATATTAGGCTGATTTGATGTTCCACCCATTGAAGGTGCTCCAGCCTGGGTTCCAGCCAGTGGCATTTCTCCTGCTGGGGAACCCGGTACATATCCTGGACCCATTGGCATCATATGGCCATGTTGATTTGAAAAATGGCCTACGATCGGAAAAACACCAAATGGAGGACAAAAACCAGACCCAGGCATAACTGGTGTAACAGGGACACATTGTTCTTGCATTGGCATTTCTGCAGGAGCCTCCATCATTGGCGGCGGAGATGGTACCGGATTTTCTTTCATTGGCACATCATTAACTTCAGGGAGTATATTCGGTTGTTCTACCTTCATTTTCTGCATATTCATTGTATAATAATTGCTTATATCTATTTCTGGTGCGATTTTTAGGGGCATTTTTGGGGTATACGGTTCTTTTGGTGTTTCCTTTAAGATAGGTTGTTCTTTTTCTATTGGTGCCTCTTTACTTGGAGTCTCCTTAATAGGAGCTTCCTTTTTAGGCACTTCCTTTGCTGGAACCTCTTTAGTTGGCATTTCTTTTATTGGTGCTTCCTTTTTTGGTTCCTCTTTCATTGGTATTTCTTTTTTCGGTACTTCCTTTATTGGAACTTCTTTTTTGGGCGTTTCTTTGATCGGTGCCATTTTAATTGGCGCTTCTTTCGTCGGTACTTCTTTTACTGGCTTTTCTTTAGCCTTAAAGTACTCCGAAAGTGGAATTTCTTTTTTCCCTCCTACACCCGGATTAGCACCAACATGGCTTTCTTTTTTTATCGATCCACCTGATGTTGGGATTTTTATTTTCATACCGGGCATAATCATATCAGGGTTACTGAGCTGTGTATTCATCTTTTTCAGCTCCTCAAAATTCACGCCGTACTTCTTGGCGATCTTCCAAAGAGTATCCCCTTTCTGTACGATATGGATCTTCACTCTGATTTCCCTCCTATGGAATAAGTCCATATAGTCTATGTTGAAATGGGCAAAGTGCTAACAATCTTCATAAAAACTTATGCTTTTTATTAAAAAATTATGTATGGGCTAGGGAGGAAAAGACTAGTCCTGTCGTTATATACAAAAATAGATGTAATCAAAATGATTACATCTTTTTGCAATCATTCATTATGAAATTCGAAGCATCCGATCTAGAGCTAATTTTGCATCACGAGCAATATCTTGACTTACCTGGATCCTATTTTGTACGTTGCCTTCCTCGATGGAATCCAGACACCAAACTAAATGCGGGAGGTCAATCCGATTCATCGTTAAACATGGGCACATATGTGGATTTAATGAAATAATATGTTTATCAGGATGATTTTTGATTAGTCTGTTAACCAAATTCATCTCCGTCCCTATAGCCCAAGAAGAACCAGGCTCTGCTTTCTCAATGGCATTAATAATATAACTGGTTGACCCCGACAGATCTGCTAATTCTACAACCTCCCTGCGGCATTCTGGATGGACAATGATTTTCATCTCCGGATATTTACGGCGGGTATCATACACATTTTGGACGGTAAAGTTTTCATGTACGGAACAATGCCCTTTCCAAAGAATCACTTTAACCCGTGAAATATCTCCCTCATATTCAAGGTTGTCCTCGATTGGATTCCATATGGCCATTTCATCTAAACTAACACCCAAATTGACTGCCGTATTTCTACCTAAATGCTGATCAGGTAAAAATAGTATGCGTTCTTTCTGTTCGAATGCCCAAGTAACCATTTTTTCTGCATTGGATGAAGTTACCGTCGCACCGCCATGAGAACCAACGAACGCTTTAATAGAAGCTGTTGAATTGACATAAGTTAAAGGAAGAATGGTGTCTCCAAAAATCTCCTGCAGTTTTTTCCATGCTCTTTCTGTTTGCTGGATATTAGCCATATCTGCCATCGAACAGCCTGCACGCATATCAGGCAAGAAAACCTTTTGATTCTGACTGGTTAATATATCAGCGGTTTCTGCCATAAAATGAACGCCGCAAAAAACAATAAATTCAGCATCCTTGTTTTCAGCAGACAATTGTGCCAGCTTTAATGAATCTCCCGTTGCATCAGCAAACTGGATGACTTCATCCTTTTGATAGTGATGACCAGGGATATAAAGTCGCTTGCCCAGCTTTTCCTTAACTTCTGCCACCCGCTCCTCCAGCTTTTTTTGTGACATTTGCTTGTATCTTTCAGGAATCATCTTATTGGTTTGTAAAGTTGCCAACAAGCTCATACTATTCCTCTCCTTTCTCCCACAAAACTTTTACACTTATATCCAATGCTTGATAGGAATGAGTTAAAAATCCTAGTGAAATGTAATTTACCCCGGTGTCGCGGTAATTCGCTAAGTTATTTAATTGAATACCGCCTGATGCCTCGGTAATAATTTCTGGTGGTACCAATTTGATTAATTCCTTTATTTCATCCGGTGTCCGGTTATCAAACATGATCACATCCACACCTGCTTGTACTGCTTCAATCGTTTGTTTCTCCGTTTCAACTTCTACTTCCACTTTCACCATATGGCCTACCTGTTTTCGAACAGTTTCTACAGCATGGCGAATTGAACCAGCGAAGGAAATATGGTTATCTTTGATCATTACCCCATCATATAAACCAAAGCGATGATTATATCCACCCCCACAGCGAACCGCATACTTTTCAAGCATCCGCAAGCCTGGAGTTGTTTTTCTCGTATCACAAATTTTAGTAAAATCACTATTAAGAGTTTGCACTGCCCTATGGGTTAATGTCGCAATGCCGCTCATTCGCTGGATTAGATTTAGTACCACTCTTTCACCTTTAAGCAAGTCGCTAATTTTCCCCGATACGCGGGCAATATGCTGGCCATTTTCAATTGGTGTGCCGTCTTTTACAAGTACTACCGTTTGGATTTCCGAATTTAATAGCTGAAATCCAGTATGAATAATTTCTTCACCACAAAAAATCCCATTATCCTTTGCTAGAAAAACAATTTCCCCCCTCGTATTGTCTGAAAAAATTAAATCTGTCGTCATATCTTGGTCGCCAATGTCTTCAATAAAAAAACTTTCAAGTAGTGAGCGCAGTTTCAATTTGTTCATAGCGTTTCTCCATTTCCCGTTTTTGTTGCTGAATAATTGATTTCCTTAACCACCTTTCATTATCTTCTGCCGGAAAATCAATGCGGTAATGACCGCCACGGCTTTCCGTCCTCTTTAACGCCGCTTCAGTTATGAGGTTGGCAGTTATTAACATAAAAATCTTGGTTAATTCAGAAATTGAATAATGATCAAGGGAGCTAATTTCTTCAAGTTTGAATTGTTCTAGCCACTTTTTCTGTTTTTTCAAAGACATTTCGCTACGGACGATTCCGACCCGTTCCATCATTAAATCTTGTATTTCCTGGATGTCCGGCAATTTACGTGACCATTGACAGCCTTTTTTATGATTAGGAACCTCAATCTCAATAGGATCTTGTTGTACTGTATTCAACCATTCTGCTAATTTTTTCCCTTGATATAATCCTTCTAACAACGAATTACTAGCAAGTCGGTTGGCACCATGTAACCCCGTACAAGCAGCTTCCCCGATTGCATATAATCCCGGTATCGACGTACGGCCAATCAAATCGGTTTTAATCCCGCCCATCAAGAAATGACTACCTGGTACAATTGGAATCTTTCCTTTTGTCAAATCCACTTCATGTTTTTCACAAAGTTCCGTTATTTGTGGGAACCTATCCTTAAAATTTTTTATACTAGTAATATCCAAATAAACCTGACTGCCTTTTTTTACATATTCGTGGATGGTTTGTGAAACAATATGCCTCGGAGCAAGGTCTTTAAATGGATGGACACCTTCCATAATAAGTGTACCATTCTCATCCACTAGGATTGCTCCTTCTCCTCTTACGGCCTCTGATATAAGTCCTTTTGTGTCTCCATTCACAAACAAAAGCGTCGGGTGGAATTGTATAAACTCCATATCAATGATCTCAGCCCCTGCCAGATAAGCCAAGGCGATCCCATCCCCAGTTACTGTTTTGGCATTGGAAGAATATTTGTACAATTGACCACAACCACCGCTAGCCAAGATAATATGATTCCCATAATAAATCTCCTGGCTTTCGTCCTGCCGTTTTACTTTGACACCAATGCAACGGGTTCCCTCACTATTTAAAACTAATTCATAGGCAAAACTATCCTCTTCTACTTTCAAATTTGGCGGAAGTTTTTCAATTAAATATTCACTCAAATTTTTCCCTGTTGCATCTCCACCCGAATGGACAATCCTGTGTTCTCTATGTGCACCTTCCATCCCTAAAGAGAGCTCACCTTTTGAGTCCTTATCAAACACATTTCCTTTTCCGGAAATATCCTGAATCAATGATGGTGCTTCAAATATGATTTGTTTAGCAGCTTCAAGTTGATTGTGGAACCGGCCTGCCTCCAACGTATCAGTTAAGTGCTTTGACGGATGGTCATTCACTCCGATGGCGGCTGCAATCCCACCTTGAGCCAAGTATGAATTCGATCTTCTTAGTTTTGATTTTGTGAGAAGTCTCACATTTTTATCCTCATTCAAATAAACAGCTAGCTGTAAAGCAGCTACCCCACTACCGATAATGATTACATCAGCCTTTATCATGTGTAGGCCCTCCTGAATTTACAGGTGTCTTGACATATATATTTACACATAATTAAACTAAAAACAAGAGGTTAATAGAAAAATAGTATTGGAGAATGGATATGGTCTATTTTGATTATGCTGCTACAACCCCTTTAGATAAGGATTGTACCGAGGTATATGTAAAGGTTTCAACAGAATTCTTTGGAAATTCCAATAGTCTTCACGATAGAGGTGGCCAAGCTGCTGACATCCTGGAAAACTGCCGCGCAGAATTAGCCCGACTTTTAGGGGTTCGCAAACAAAGTCTTTATTTTACTAGTGGCGGTTCTGAAGGAAATTTTTTAGCAATAGAAGCGTTATTATCTTCTGAAAAAAAGAAAGGAAAACATATCATAGCTGGGATGGCTGAACATTATTCTATTCATGGAACTCTAAGACGGTTGAAAGAGCTAGGGTATGAAATTACGTATTTACCTTATACTTCAAGCGGATTGATTGATCCTGAAGTTTTTCAAAAATCCATTCAACCAGAAACCGTTTTGGCCATCGTTCAGCATGTAAATTCAGAGATCGGTACCATACAGCCTATCCAAGAAATCGGAGAAATTTGCCGGAACCATAATATATTTTTGCATTGTGACGCGGTCCAGTCATTCGGAAAAATCAATTTAAGTTCCATTGTGCCATATGTAAGCAGTTTTTCTTTTTCGGGGCATAAAATTTATGGTCCAAAGGGTATTGGTGGGGTTTACATCGATCCGTTCATTGACTGGAAACCATTTTTTCCCGGAACCTCACATGAAAAAGGATTCCGTCCTGGCACAGTAAATGTTCCTGGAATTGCGGCAATGACGGTTGCTGCTCAAAAAATTTTCGAAAGAGCTCAATCAGATTATGACCGATTTATACAATTACGAAACTCCTTTATTACAGCACTGGAGCCAATTATAGATCGGGTAAAGATTTACCAGGCCCCTATAAATCATCAGCTTCCTAGTATCCTGGGCATGAGTGTTACTGGGATTGAGGGGCAATGGATCATGTTGGAATGCAATCGTTTAGGATTTGAAATTTCGACAGGAAGTGCTTGCCATGTTGGGATGCAGTCGCCAGCAATGATAACTAAAGCATTAGGGTTAGATAGGAATGAAGCAAAAGAATTTATTCGTATTTCTTTTGGTCAGATGACAACAGAGGAAGATGTTAAGAAATTAGCAAATGGTATTGTCAGAATTGTGGAGAATTATCCAGGCTCAGTAGTTATTTAATAAGCAGTATGTATGTTAGAATAGGATAACAGAGATGTTCTAGGAGGAGTTATATGACAGAGCAAAAGAAAATTTTAGGGGAGGAAAGAAGAGCCTTCCTATTACAACTATTAAAGGAGAGCGACACCCCGCTTACAGGAAGTGACCTGGCTTCTAGGACAAATGTAAGTAGACAAGTTATTGTAGGTGACATTACACTGCTGAAGGCAAAAAATGAGCCGATCATTGCCACAAGCCAGGGGTATATGTACTTGAAACAAAACAACGGTACTCTCGTATATGAAAAAACGATTGCCTGTCGCCATACACCAAATGAAGCTGAAAATGAGCTGAATATTCTTGTCGATCATGGAGTGACGGTGAAGGATGTCAAAATTGAACATGCCGTCTATGGAGATCTTACTGCTTCCATAATGGTTTCAAATAGGCAGGAGGTTAAGCAGTTTTTGGAAAAACTCAGGAAAACAAATGCTTCCTTATTGTCTGAATTAACAGGAGGGGTACATCTTCATACAATCACAGCAAGCAATAAGTCGGTTTTAGATAAGGCTGAAACTGCACTTAAGGAAGCCGGCATATTATTGGAATCTTAAAAGGGGCAGTCCAGAAAGTCGTATTTTCGACGTCTGTATGCCCCCTTTTTATGCTTCAAAATTTGCATTTGTACAATTTTGTTTACCGGATTTTAGTTTATTATACATACAATTGATTTTCCCAAATTCTTAATCTAATCCGATATTCACTGAGGGGTAACTTCCGAGTACCTTGACACCACATCCAAGTGCTTCCAGTTCAGCAATCGCTCCAGGAATTAACACTTCATCCAGTTTCATTTCCAGATCAATAATAAAAAAGTAATTTCCGATACCAGTTTTCATTGGCCTTGATTCGATTTTCGAAAGGTCCAGTTTCCTCCAAGCAAATGCAGAAAGCACCTGATGAAGCGCACCAGCCTGATTAGAAGGAAGTGTCACCATTAACGTCGTTTTCCAATGTGTGGACCCACTTAAAGCCGCAAAATCAAAATTCTTTTGAGTTGCCAATATTACAAACCGAGTATGGTTATGATCGAAATCATGAATATTTCTTTTGACAATGGAAAGTCCATACTCTTCTGCAGCCAATTCATTGGCAATGGCCGCAATATTTTGCATCGGTGTTTCCTTGACCAGCTGTGCAGCTGCCGCGGTAGAAGACACACTTTCAAACGGCACTCCTTTTAGATGATGATGTAAAAATTTATAGCACTGAGCAATCGCATGGGAATGGCTATACACCCTTGACACCTGTTGCCAGTTCTCCGCATTTTCGGGATGCACCATCAAATGCTGCTTAATAGGAAGAGTAACCTCTCCGACAATAGGAATTTGTACCACATGTGTTAAATAATCAAGGGTAATATTAACCGAACCCTCTAAAGCATTTTCTAATGGAACGACGGCTAAATCCACTTGTCCCTCCACTACTGCATCCATACACTCTGGAATCGTTTGAAAAGGGAACGGAGTAAATCCCGAAAATACCTTTTTGACTGCTAATTCTGTAAATGTTGCCTTTGGTCCTAAATAACCTACATTCAAAACTCTCTACTCCCTTTGCCATAATTAAATAAATTTTCAGAAATAAATAAACAAAAAAGTACTAGTGCCCCTGTAACGGTGTATAGCTAATGCTTTTACGATCGACCCTCCCTTATGGAGCTCCTACTGAATGATAAAGAAAAAACGAAGAACTAGAGGTAATTCGTTATAAATCATAGGGAGGCATCCTACCGACAGGGCACTTGTACTAACCATTCGCGAATCGAAAAAATCTTTCTGATCGTTAAAAAGAAAGCTGAGAGCCTTCACAAGTGGATAAATGTCCACTATGCGCCTGTTCCCAGCACTTCTACCTTTTCAACAAATTCAAGTTTTCTCAGTTCCGAAAGTAAATCATCAATATCATTGGTCATTCCTGCCGTATTTAAAGAAAGAGTTACGTTCGCTCGGCCCTGGAGCGGAATCGTTTGGTGTATTGTTAAGATATTGCAGCCTGATAAAGCAACCACACTTAACAATTTTGATAGGGTACCCGAGCGATCCTCCAAATGGAAAAATAACGAGATGATCCGTTCCTTCGTAACCGCGGAAAAAGAAAAAACAGTGTCCCTATATTTATAAAATGCACTTCTACTTAAATCAACCTTTTGAACTGCTTCTCCAATTGACTCGGCTTTGCCTCGCTCGAGTAAATCCTTAGCTTCAATCGTTTTTTTCATTGCTTCGGATAAGACATCCTCACGGACCAAATAAAATTTTTTCTCAGTGTGATCCATTCTTATCTACCTACCCTTAGGGAACCTGCATTATTCAATAAATTCAAATTCAAAATCTAACAGCTTTACAATATCCCCGTCTTTTGCCCCTCTTTGTCTTAAAGCGTCGTCCACTCCAAGTCCTCGAAGCTGGCGGGCAAAACGACGCACTGATTCATCTCTTGAAAAATCGGTCATTTTGAATAATTTTTCTAATTTTTCACCAGAAAGAACAAAAGAGCCGTCCGGATCGCGAGTAATAGTAAATGGTTCCGTTTCTGTCTCATGTTTGTATACCACACGGTGAACGCCCGATTCTTCCTCTTCATGCTGAAGTGGAAATTCCGGCGTTTCTTCTATTTTATCAGCAATGGCAAACAATAGCTCACGCAAACCTTTTCTCGAAATTGCAGAAATTGGAAAAATCATATAATCATCTTGAAGTTTTTCTTTAAATTTTTTTAAATTCTCTTCTGCCTCTGGCATATCCATCTTATTTGCTACAATGATTTGCGGGCGCTCCGTCAAGCGAAGATTGTATTCCTTTAATTCTCGGTTAATCGTCAAGAAATCCTCGTAAGGATCTCTACCCTCCATGGCAGCCATATCAATAACATGAACTATGACCCTTGTCCGTTCAATATGTCGTAAAAACTGATGTCCTAGGCCGACACCTGCATGTGCCCCTTCAATCAATCCTGGAAGATCGGCCATAACGAAGCTTCTCCCATCTTCAGTTTCTACCACGCCTAGGTTTGGAACAATGGTAGTGAAGTGATACTCAGCAATTTTTGGGCGAGCGGAAGATACGACTGACAATAGGGTTGATTTACCAACACTAGGGAAACCAACTAGTCCGACATCCGCCAGTAATTTTAGTTCTAAAATTACATCCCGCTCCTGACCTGGTTCCCCATTTTCAGCGATTTCTGGTGCTGGATTAGCAGGTGTGGCAAAGCGGATATTTCCTCGTCCACCGCGACCTCCTTTAGCAATTACGGCCCTTTGACCATGTTCTACCAAGTCAGCAATAACCTCTTTTGTTTCTGCGTCCATAACAACTGTCCCAGGAGGTACTTTAACAATCATATCCTTCGCTCCTCGGCCATGCTGGCCCTTGGACATGCCATGCTCTCCGCGAGGTGCTTTAAAATGGCGTTGATAACGGAAATCCATTAACGTCCGTAATCCTTCATCCACTTCAAATACGACGTCCGCACCTTTCCCGCCGTCACCTCCAGCAGGACCTCCCTTTGGGACATATTTTTCACGGCGGAACGCGACCATCCCATTTCCTCCGTCGCCGCCTTTCACATAAATTTTCACTTGATCGACAAACATTTTCTTTCATCCTCCTGTCTGGATGGAAAAATAACTGATGATTGCAATGAGAGACTCGAAAGCCTTAATATCCCAGCCTATAAAGCTGGTAGAAAGGACTCTAATGTGAGTTCATTTTCGGTGAATTCTTTGATCTCAAGTTCCATATCCGGTACATATGTTTGATCAAGGAATTGTTCAATCAATTTTCTATTTATTATTATCCCGCTAAAGTCAAAAAAGAAACGAATTCCATCAGATTGCGGTTCAATCGTGATGGATAAATGGTTTTCCTGAAAAACCTCTACCGATTGATCCAAACAAGTAAAAAAAGAGCTGGTCCAATCCGTTAGGGCTTTATCATTTACAGTTATGTATTCTGGATCTTCAAAAATCTCGTATTCAAGTTGAAAGGAGCGGTTTTCCCAATTCGTTCGCAGCAATAAAGTAACAAATTGCGGCATTGGTAAATTTGAGAGCTTCGTCTCATGCTGGGCTTCGATCACAATCTGATTAATGACTTCTTTTGCCCGTTCAATTCGATTTAAATCTAAGTTTCCCTTAATGAGCTGCAGCTTGTTTAACCAGTCATGCCTCGAGTGCCGCAAAATCTCGATCATATCCCATTCTTTCTCCATACCGTACTCTCCCAATTTATTATCGGAAAACTGTTTGCTGATAGTATATCAAAAAAACAACCTATAGTAAGCAATTTTATATAATTACAGGGGTAAATGCTCCATTTATGAAATATTCACTCTTGCATTAGTGGAAGTTTTTTCCTTTATCACAGAAAAAGAAAACCCTAACCAGCTTGGTTAGAGTTTTCAATCAACTTAAGCTTCTTGAGCTACAGGATAAACACTTACTCTCTTACGATCACGACCTACGCGCTCAAACTTAACCACGCCGTCGATCTTAGCAAATAGAGTATCGTCGCCACCACGGCCAACGTTTACACCTGGATAAATCTTTGTACCGCGTTGACGATAAAGAATAGAACCACCAGTAACGAACTGACCATCTGCACGCTTCGCACCAAGACGCTTCGCGATAGAGTCACGTCCGTTCTTTGTAGAACCTACTCCCTTTTTAGATGCAAACAGCTGAAGATCCAATTTTAATAGCATTTATTCCACCTCCTGCTTTTTGAAGGTTATTTTCATGTGCTCACCATACTCTTCTTCAATCGTCTGTAAGGAAACTATCATACCCTCGAGAAGAAGCTGTACTTTCTCTTGGATGTTTTCCGAAAGGTCTTTCGGAAGAACACAGCGGAGAAAGCCATCGCCTTGTTCAATCTCTGGAGTCACACCAGTCAAGGCATGAACAGCATTGATTGTACCGATGGACACAGCAGATACACCTGCACAAACAATGTCCTTGCCCCGCTCGGCAAAAAAGGCATGACCACTAATGACAAACGAATGAATCGAATGGGACTCCGTCCGATAAAACGTAACGTTGATCATCTATAAAACCCATTACCTTACGCGTTGATTTTTTCGATAACAACTTTAGTGTAAGGTTGACGATGACCTTGCTTTTTACGTTGGTTTTTCTTCGCTTTGTACTTGAAAACGATAATTTTCTTTTGACGGCCTTGTTTTTCAACTTTCGCTGTAACAGTAGCACCTTCAACAACAGGGTTTCCTACCTTTACAGTTTCACCGCCAACGAAAAGAACCTTGTCAAAAGTAACTGTATCGCCAGCTTCTGCATTTAATTTTTCAATGTAGATTGCTTGGCCTTCTTCGACTTTAAGTTGCTTACCGCCAGTTTCGATAATTGCGTACATGAACTGCACCTCCTTATAAACTCAGACTCGCCAAACACAGGCGTTTATGCTAGGCATAAATCTTAAAACCTGGTCTGTGCGGTTGTAGCACAGGTGCTACAAACATAACGTTACAATCTTAACATGTTATAAGAAATCATGTCAATATTAATCGAATGTTTTTTGGGATATTTCCCGCTCATCGCCAAATTGTTTCAAGATATAATAGTGATGGGTAGAAGGCTTAGTCAAGAAATATACTTTTAGTTGAAGTGATTGTTCTAAAAAGTCTTTATGGGACGATAATGCCGTCCTCACTTCTTCGGTAGTTTCCACTAAAACAGCTTCAAATTCAGAATGACGGTGTTCCAATAGCTCGCGTTCAAGGCGGAAAGCGACAGTCTCTGCGCTTAGTATTCGTCCGGTGCCTTCGCAAACTGGGCATTTTTCCTGCATGGCTTCAGATAAAGTGATTTTCGTTTTCTTTCTTGTTAGTTGAAGAATGCCAAGAGGAGTAAACCCGATCAGTTTTGTCTGCTTTTCATCTTTTTTCAATTCGGCTGCCATTGTGTCTAGGATGAGCTGCTTGTCCTTTTCACGGCTCATATCAATAAAATCAATTAAAACTATTCCACCGATGTCACGAAGACGAAGTTGACGTACAATTTCACGAGCAGCAAGCTGATTCGTTCTAACGACGGTTTCCTGATAATCCGCTTTGCCCGAAAATTTCCCGGTATTGACATCAATGATCGTTAATGCCTCTGTTTCATCAAAAATCAAATAGGCTCCATGATCTAACCAGACAATCCTTTTTAATGCTTTATTGATTTCATGCTCTATTCGGTGTGTCGAAAAAATATTTTCTTTTCCATTATAATAGCTACATGTAACCCGCGCATTTTTCTCCTCAAGTAATTTCTTTATGGACAAGTCATCGACAATCACTTCCCCAGAGGACATACGTAACACTTGGTTAATAATCATTTCGGTAAAACTGTCTTTTTGAACGAGTACACCTGGCTTTTTTAAATGGCCTGCTTTATGCAGTATATCCTGATAGGTAATGCGCAATTGATCGATTTCTTTTTGAATTTCTTCTTCTGTACACGTCAAAGAAGATGTTCGAAAAATCAACCCTTCCTCTTCTGTTTTTAAACGTCCTCCCAAGTTGCGAAGGGCTGTTTTTTTCGATTCATCTGCAATTTTTTTCGATACTGCCACATATTGACCTTTAGGTAGATAAATTAGATTTTGTCCTTGGATCTCTATAATTCCTGTTACTTTCGGGCCTTTTGTACCAGTGGCATCCTTTTCGACCTGTACGAGCAATTTTTCCCCTTGGTGGACGAACGAAGAAATATTGCCTCCTTTTTCTTTTGCTAATGTGTAAGAGGGGATCTGGTTACGATGCAAATACGCATTTTTTTCTTCTCCAATATCGATGAAAACCGCATTCATTCCAGGCAAAACCTTTGTTACCGTCCCATAATAAATATTACCGACCAGAGAACGTTCTTCTGGCCGGTCAAATACAATCTTTTCTACTCGGTTATTGCGCAGGTAGGCAAATCTTTTTTCGGTTGAATGATAGTTTATGATTAATGTTTCCAAACTGCCGGCCTCACTTTAATAAAATAACGATGATCACTTTCCAGCTTCAGCCCCCTAGTCTGAGCGCTTCCGCTTTTATCTCCATTATAACCAATTAATATAAAAAGAGAAGATCACCTATTTTGTCTGTCAGCCGTTTCTCTGTAAAAAAGGCATGCAGTAATTCATTTTCATCCAATACCCGTTTTTCTCTTTCATCTGTCTCAACAATGATTGGATGCTTACAGTCACGCTGAAATTTTTCCAATACATGGATCAACAAATCCTGTTCATTTGCCTCGATAGGGAAAAGGGCAGACGGGTTTGATTTTTTGCCATAGTATCTTTCCAGTAAAAATCGCATAAAAATATAGCGTCGTTGTTTCCACTCATAATTGAGGGAAAACGATAAAAAGCCGATAACGATCCAAACATTGATATGTGCCGGTGCAGTTAATAACACTAATAACGAAAACAAGCATAAGCTAATGATCGAGATTATAAGTGTCAACTGGTGGGCATTTAAAAAGGGGAATTTTAATGAAAGTAGTAATAAGACTAACTTGCCACCGTCAAGCGGCCAAACTGGAAACAAATTAAAAATAAAAATCATCAAATTATATTGAAGAAAAAGCTGAAATAATTCCCCCGACATTACGTTTAACGTAACTAAACCGTAGGAGATCGCCACGAGCCATACATGTTGGAGTGGTCCGGCCAAAACGACAATAGCCTCTTCCTTTAACGGGCGATTCCCATGCTCATCCATTTCGACAACGCCACCAAATGGCAAAAGGGTGATTTTTTTGATTCTCCAAGAAAAAAAAGAAGCCGCAGCAGCATGCCCCATCTCATGGATAAAAATGATTGCAAGAAGTAAACAAGCTTCCACAAAGTGCGCTGTGACAACAGCAAGGCCTAAAACAATCCATAACAGTGGATGTATATGAACATGACGAAGCAACTCAATGGCTTTATTCAAGGCGGATCACCTGGATCGGGTCGATGAATTCATCACCTTTTTTGACTGCAAAATAATATTGACCTTTTGTTTTGTCTTCCCCTTTTAAATCTGATACCGTACCAATCTCTGTGTTCTTTTCAATATATTCATATGGTTTTACCTTGATATTTTCCAGATTTGCATACCATGTTTCGGTCTTGTCCCCATGCTGAATGATCACCGTTTCACCAAGCCCCTCTTTTACCCCAACAAATTCTACCATTCCACCCTTAATGGAATGAACAGGTGATCCTTTTATTGTCTCAATCATTATTCCCTGGCCGTTTTTCTCAAAATTTTCAAGAATTTTTCCTGATACCGGTACTGCTCCTTTTTGATTTTCTTCCTTTTCGGCAGAAATCTTTTCCTCATTAAAAGGCAGCAAGGCAAGTGGCTTACCAAATCTTTCTTCGTACCACTCCGCTACTGCCGCAAATTTAAAATCCTCATTCATCGTTTGGAGTATGACGTCCCTCACTGGCTCTAAACGTTCAGATTGATTACGAAACAAGATGGCTACTACAAGAAACAGCAATATCGAGGCAAGAATTTTGAAAAAGAATACTTCTTTTTTAAATAAGGGGTGTCCATCATCATCTCCTCCAGCCGAAGGAGGAACATAATTGAATTCATATTTTTCATCGTAATCAGGCCAAAACATTTGGCTGTCTGAACTTGTGGAGGCTGTTCCTTTTGCCTTTTTTCTTTTGGCAATTCGACGCCTTATTTCTTCCGGTGTAGACCGAGCCATACCATCATCCCTTTTCACACAGTTTGTACAAGTTTATGAACGGGGTGGACAAAGTATGACTTCCATACGAAAAAGGCCTGTCCACAAATAAAGTGAACAGGCTAATTCGTTTATCGTACTCCAAAAAATTTCTTCAATTTTGAAAACACACCTTGATTTTGGTTTTCCAATGATTGAAGCGGGATTGATTCACCAAGAATTCGGCGTGCAATATTACGATAAGCAATGGATGCCTTGCTGTTTGGATTTAATGCAATAGGTTCACCGTGATTGGAGGCTCTAATAACCTCTTCATCGTCCGCAACAATTCCAATTAATTCGATGGACAAGTGTTGAGTAATTTCATCAAGATCAAGCATATCTCCGCTCTTCATCATATGATTGCGAATACGATTAACAATTAGTTTTGGTGGCTCCATATGTTTTTCTTTTTCAAGAAGGCCGATGATTCGATCAGCATCCCGGACAGCAGATACTTCAGGTGTTGTGACAACAATGGCCTTATCCGCCCCAGAAACTGCATTCTTATACCCCTGTTCTATACCAGCAGGGCAATCGATAATAACATAATCATAGTCTTGCTTTAATTCTTCAATTAACTCTTTCATTTGCTCAGCATTTACTGCAGATTTATCTACCGTTTGGGCTGCGGGAAGCAAGTACAAAAGTCCGTCAAAGCGCTTATCTTTAACCAATGCTTGATGAGTTTTGCATCTTTTTTCTATCACATCAACTAGGTCATAAATAATCCTATTCTCAAGCCCCATAACGACATCTAAGTTTCGAAGGCCGATGTCAGTATCTACTAAGCATACTTTTTTGCCCTGAAGAGCTAGAGCGGTACCAATATTCGCAGAAGTTGTTGTTTTACCAACGCCGCCCTTCCCGGATGTAATTACTATTGCTTCTCCCACTTTAATGTCCCCCTTCTAATCTCGTTAAACTAGGCCTTAATTGAATTAAAGCTTGTAATCTATCAATGATAATTTGTTGGTTTTCATCTATGTAAGCACATTCCATCTCGCGGTTTTCTTTTTTTACAACCTCATCCGGCGCCCGATTGATCTGTTCAGCTATACGAAGCTGTGAGGGCTTCATACTGGAAGCAGCAATGACAGCCTCCTCATTCCCAAAACAACCAGCATGGGCTATTCCCTTTAATACACCCATAATAAAAATATTGCCGCCCGCAATAACCGTTCCCCCAGGATTCACATCGCCGATCAACAATAAATCTCCAGGTACTCTAAGAACCTGACCAGAACGAACAATTCTTGAGACTGTAATAACCTCTGTTTCTTGCTTAAGCCGAAGGGCTTCATCTATTGTAATCACATTTGATTCAATTTCTTCAACAACTAAATTTTTCTTTTGATGAATTAAATTCTTCAGCTCTTCCCGCTGCTCTTCTGTAATATATCGATTGCCGACATCCACCCTGACAGGAATTAAGTGCCGCTCCTCTTTTGACAGCTGATTGGCTGAAAGTTTTTGATCTAGTTCCTTCTTAAGCTCTTCGTAAGAACAATTGTCATCAAGTTGAAGAACAAGGCCGCCCTTTGTTCCTTTTATTGTAACATTTTGACGTTTTTTCATGGAGAATTTTTCACCTCAAAATAAAAAAGCATTTCCTAAATAGTTCACAAATTCCTGTTTAAAAACACACGCTATCTTACATAAATTTCGACATGAAGCGTACATTCTCCTCTTTTTCAAAAAAGCTTTCTCAAAGGATCGAATGATAAGGAAAGCAATCGTAAATGACGATTGCTTATATTTTCATCATATCATTCATCCCGTAAAGCTACAGCATATTTTTCAAACTGCCGTTTTAATGGGTACAGAGCAACAAGGATAAAGATGGCATTTAGTATCAAAGTAGGATAAAAGCGCAAATTAATAAAAGTCATAAAATCAAGGGCTGTTACATGTATGAGAAAATTCATCTCATATACGCCCACTTCAAGCAAGGCAATTCCAAATAAGGTGGCAAGAAAGACAACGACGATGTTAGACTGCATAACTTGCATCACTTTTGAAATCAAATAGCAAACAAATGGAAACAAGAAAAAATAAATACCGATGACTTCGATGTAGACAACGTCAACGAGCAGGCCAAAAATAGCTCCATAAATAATTCCTTGTTTCTTCCCCACATAAATTGTTAATAAAAGAAGAGCCGAGAATAAAAAGCGAGGGACAAGGACACGACTTCCAAATAAGTCAGATGGTAAAAACTGAACAAACAAACTTTCTAAAATAAACAGTAACAAAAACAAAAGAGGAAGAAGGAATTTTTTCATAGCTCCTCCTCCTTCCCAGCTTTCATGGCACTCCTATCCGGTTGTGTCATTAACCGTTTAATAACGATAACATTTTCAATATCATAAAAATCTGCTCCAGGCTTAATAAGTGCCGTTTGATTAAGCCCATACTGGTCAGGCTTCACTTCTTCTACTTTTCCGATTATCAACCCTTTCGGAAACACGCCGCCCATACCAGAGGTAATAACGGTTTGACCCTTTTCTATTTTTTCACTAGATGGTATCGCCTTTACCATCAATAGCTTCTTCTTGGCATCAAAGCCCTGAACAAAGCCATATACATCTTTTTCCCCTTGAATGACAGCTGAGATCCGGTTTTTTGGATCCATAGCACTCAATAGCTGGACAGTGGAGCTGAATTGGTTAACGCTTTTTACTTTCCCCACCAAGCCGGTGGCTGTTACCACCGCCATGTTTTTCTCTATTCCATCTGTTTTACCCTTATTTATTATCATTATTTCATGCCAACGATCAGGATTTCTGC
This sequence comes from Neobacillus sedimentimangrovi, assembly GCF_010614825.1. NCBI lineage: Bacteria > Bacillati > Bacillota > Bacilli > Caryophanales > Bacillaceae > Neobacillus > Neobacillus sedimentimangrovi. Next base: position 15,229 of record NZ_JAAFZF010000010.1, on the reverse strand, counting down.
CGATTACTGTAGCCGGAAGTGGTTCAAAATCTCTCAAGGTTTGTTTTGCATCGAGAACGTCACGCAATTCCTTATTGTCTTTTTTCAATTCTTGAATTTCCGCTTCAAGACTAGCAATTTTTTCAACCCGTGTTTTTAATTCTTCATTCTCTTCATATGTATTTTGCAAATCCTGGAGATTTTCAAAAAAGCCTGCTAAATAATTGGCAGGCCTTGAAACCAGGGATTGAAACCAGCCGGTTGTGTCCCTAACAAACTGCTCCGGCCAAGTTAGTTTACTCCTATCCCTTAAAGAAAACCCAATCAATGCCACGAGAACAATAATGCTGACGAGCAAAATAATCAGACGTTTATTCAAAAAGAACTGTGGCATGATATTACACCTCTATTTTTTCTATCGAGATTCTTTTGCTTTGTTTTTAAATAAGTGAATATGGTCTAATGCCTTTCCAGTCCCAATGGCCACGCAATCTAGCGGGTTTTCAGCAATGAGCACAGGCATTTTCGTTTCTTCACTGATAACCTTATCCAAGTTCCGCAATAACGCGCCGCCCCCAGTAAGGACGATACCGCGGTCCATAATATCTGCTGCCAATTCCGGTGGTGTTTTTTCTAGCGTATTCTTTACAGCTTCCACAATTGCATAAACCGTATCATTTAAAGCTGTTGCAATTTCTTTTGCTGTAATTTCAATTGTCTTTGGAAGACCTGTTAATAAATCGCGACCTCGGATTTCCATGTTGTCGATTCCTTCAGGTGTACCAGCGGAACCAATTTCCATTTTAATCAATTCAGCAGTTCGGTCCCCAATCATTAAATTATAGTTTTTACGAATATATTGAATGATTGCTTCATCCATTTCGTCCCCTGCTACACGAATCGACTGGCTTGTTACAATACCGCCTAAAGAAATAATTGCGACCTCTGTCGTTCCGCCGCCAATGTCAACAACCATGCTTCCTGTTGGCTCCCACACAGGAAGATTGGCTCCTATCGCTGCCGCAAAAGGTTCTTCAATTGTGTACGCATCTTTGGCTCCAGCTTGTCGAGTCGCATCAATGACAGCCCGTTCCTCTACCGCAGTGATGCCGGATGGAACACAGACCATGATAGAAGGCTTCCCGGAAAAGAATCCCTTATTTTTTTGTGCTTCTTTAATTAAGTGTTTCATCATTATGGCGGTTGTTTCAAAGTCAGCAATGACGCCATCCTTCATCGGACGCATAGCAACAACATTTCCAGGAGTCCGGCCAATCATATTTTTGGCCTCATTTCCAACAGCCACAATTTGCTTCGTGTCTGTTTGTAGCGCAACTACCGATGGTTCTCTTAAAACAATTCCTTTTCCTTTCACAAATACTAGCGTATTGGCGGTTCCCAAATCTATGCCAAGATCCTTTGTTCCAATTCCAAACATAGTGTTGTATCTCCCTTTCTTGCTACGAAATGCACTAACTTCATTAACAGGTTAAGTTCAAAAAGATAAACTGTTGACTTCTGTATCAATTAATCATAAGTTTTATAGTTATTTTGAGTAATCAGTCCTAAAAAATCATAAACAATATTATATCGTAACGTCAAATAAAAACAATACATCATATATATCCTTTTTCTTTTAAAGAAACAAATTTATTTTCACCAATGATGAGATGGTCGAGTAGGTCAATTCCAAGGATCTTCCCACACTCTGCCAGCCTCTTTGTCACCTCAATATCTTCCCGGCTTGGCGTGGGATCTCCGGAGGGATGATTATGAATAGCTATTATTGATGCGGCAGAACGTTTTAATGCCTCGCGAAACACTTCACGCGGGTGAACAATCGAAGCATTAAGACTTCCAATAAATACTGTCTGTTTGTGAATGACTTGGTTTTTTGTGTTTAAATATAAGCATACAAAATGTTCCTGGGTTAAAAATCGCATATCATTCATTACATAATTGGCCCCATCCTCCGGCGATCGGATCACATACCGATCGGAAAAAGATAAATTAGCAATTCTTCTTCCGATCTCAACTGCAGCCAAAATTTGTATGGCTTTTGCCAAACCAATCCCTTTAATTTCTGTGATTTCTTCCAATGTTGCCGATTTTAATAGTCTTAGTCCCTCAAAATGGGTCAATAACCGATTTGATAATTCGAGCACCGATTCATCCTTTGTCCCTGTGCGTAGTAGAATGGCGATCAATTCATGATTGGACAAGCTTTGCGGGCCATGTTTCTTAAAACGTTCCCTCGGCCGTTCATCCTGAGGGAAATCACGTATCATTAAAGTTTTTATGGACACTGTATTTCCTCCCTTTTTAGTGGGAGTTCGTGAACAAACGCACCTAATACGGTAAATGATAGCCCAGACGCTTCAGTTCTCTTACTGTTCTTGCAATGGGCAGGCCGACAACCGCAAAATAGTCTCCATTTATTTTTTTGACAAGCGTGCTTCCAAGTTGTTGTATGCCATATGCTCCTGCTTTATCTAACGGTTCGCCACTTTTTACATATGACCGTATTTCATCGTCCGATAACTCCCAAAACCAAACTTCTGTTTTTTCGTAAAACTTTGTTGATTTAGTTGGAGACACAATGGATACACCTGTAAAAACTTCATGTTGACAACCAGATAAACTTCGCAACATTTCAATAGCATCTGCCTCATTGGCTGGCTTTCCTAAGATGTGGTTATCCTTAACGACAATGGTGTCTGCCCCGATCACAAAGGAATCCCTGTTTTGCTGAAAAACAGCCTGAGCCTTGCGATCCGCTAATTCCATAACAACTTCCTCAGGAGGAAGATCCGGGTTAAAACTTTCATCCACATCACTGCTTGATACTGCGAAAGGTAGACGGAGAATTTCTAGAAGTTCTTTTCGCCGTGGAGAAGAAGAGGCTAATATGAGGTTTTGCATTTCATCACCATACTTTCTTTGTAACACATTAGGGAGATACAAATTAATCCTATCAAAAAACTGACTAGCAAACAATTTTTATACCCTTAAATTTTGAAGAAATTTGTCAAATTATGCAATTTTTATTAAAAAGTGACGAATGTTGAATTACAAAAGGGTCCACCTGAATATGGTAGACCCTTAGGAAATAAATTTCCCGGAAAATAGCGAAACTTGGAGTGTTCGTTTATAAGGAATAGTAGACAGAAAGGAAATTTAACAAATGCTGTTCTGCTTCTTTTAAATTTTTTGTATCCTTTGATTTGTGAAAGGCATTCACTTTTTCATTTGCACGTAATAATTCACTTTGAATTTTTTTTATCTTTTCGTTTTCTATGCTGCTCTTTTTTAGTTGTTCTTCCTTGCTAGTCATTTCTTTGAAAGCTTTTTCTGAAATGGTATTACTAGAGAAACCGGATGTAGTAGCAGTTGCAATTGTTTGATAGATGGTCGGGACGGATTCAATAAAAGACTGCTCCGTTTCATTCATCCCTGACACATTCTTTTTATCAATCAATAGCGATTTTGCAAAAGCATCCTCCACCCCGTCTTCCTTATATTTTGAGACAATTACTTTCGCCGTTTCCAGAGAATCTCCCACACCAAGCAACAAATAATGTTTCCCATCCATTTCTACAATGGAGTAAGGGATACCTTTCGACTTTATATCCTTCGCTGTTTCCTCTGCCCCTTCTTTCGAAGAAAAAACGCCTCCTTGTATAATATAGGTAGAAAGCTCTGGAATCGATGCTGAAACGTCCTTTACTGGCTCATTCTCATTACCTCCCGTTTCCTTTTCTACAATAGTTGATTGTGGTTGGGGGTTCGATTGCTCGTCTGAATCGATGATTACGAGTTTCAGCATTAAAAAGCCAATAGTAGTTCCTATGAGAATAGCAAAAAATGCGGAAATGAAAACGGCACCTATTGTTTTTCTATTTTTTGTTTTGGAGAAGGTCAGAAATGATATTTTTGAATTTTTCTTGATGTTTTTCTTAGGGGATTGGTAGGATGTCATTTTAAATTCCTCAATATCATGATCGGTTGACTCAGGAATAATCCAGTCAAAACTATCATCAATAGGATCCTTTGCTGCAGCTGTTTCTTTCATTACTTCGTTGTCTGTTAAATCCGTCTTTATTTTTACCACTTTTGATGCAGGCTTGCTCATAGGTTTTGGCTTATGATCATTAGGTTCCTCGCGAAACTTTTTGTCCTCACCATTTAATTTAATTGTGATTGTTTGCCCTTTTTTAGGCTTGTCCACCATTCGTACTCCTTTCTCATTCGACAGTAATATTTTTCATCCTAACATATAAAGAAAAAAAAATAACAAGACTTTTGTCGTCTTGTTAGTATAGAGTTTCGCCAAATTTTTCTTAATTCCGAACCAATTTTCACAATAGGATAAAAGGGATTTTCAAATAGGAAATGGATAGTCTCATTAATCTAGAATTATCAAAACTTTACCAGTTCACTTTCATTTATCAAATTGACAAAATTTCTAGTAATTTATCATCCAATCTCTATAGTAAAAAAGTCATATACCAATTCCATAAAAAATTGCCGTAACCATAGCTAATTAAACAACCAATCATAATATATGGACCAAAGGCCATTGGCTGCCCACGTTTTAATTTTCCAATTATCATGAGCAACAATCCTGCAATTGCTCCCACAAAGGACGCAAGGATGAGACTCATTAAGGTCAACTTCGGACCTAATGCCACACCAATTGCAGCGTATAATTTAATATCTCCTCCGCCCATACCTCCATTACTGACAATGGCAATGAATAATAGCAAGGTAAAGCCAACTAAACCTCCGAGAAGATAATACCAAAAAGGTTCTGTTCCAATAAACAGGCGGCTTATGACTAATCCTCCAAGTATCGGAAAAGTGACCACATCTAGAATCAGCTGTTTACGGATGTCTGTTAAAACAGAAATAACAAGTAATCCTGTTAAAAGTAAGGACGGGATCAATTCATATGATATGCCAACTAATTTATAGACGAAGAATATGGAGAAGGCTGTTAATATCTCGCCGAATGGATATAGTGGAGAAATTGATACTTTACAATAACGACATTTTCCTTTTAAAAACAAATAACTGATAACAGGAAGTAAATCTAAAGCATGTAATCGGTGTTGACAATGAACGCAATGAGAAGGCGGAAAGGCAAGTGATTCTTTATTTAATAACCGAATCGCAACTACATTAAAAAAACTACCTAGTACGAGCCCGTAGATGAAAACAAGACTATCAATAAATATCAACAAAATCCTCCCCTTCTTAACAATGTATTACTAAAAAAACTGTCGCAGTTAAAAAAATGACGCGACAGCAAATAGTTAATCTATTTTCAAAATTTCTTCTAAACTACCTTTCTTTTAAGATCTCTTTTGGGCAATCAGGCTCTTCCTTCGTCTCCCTCTTTGGAGCAGGAGCATCTTTTATGATAACGTTAGTTTATATTACTCCATTATCTACTGCTTAATCTTAATTAAAAAATACATTCGAATATCATTCGACTTAATCATTCCTAAAATAAAAAAAGCAATTTATTTAAAGTCAAATTAATTAAATTTTAATATTTTTTTACTAGTATTTTCTTCTCTTTTTCTGATACTTCATTAATATTTTTAAATAATTTAAAATACTCAGTAAACCACATAGGTATTCTAGCACATGACGAAAGAAGAAGGAATATAAAAATTTTAAATTTTTGTGTCGTATTCAGGAAAAAAGTTCGAAGAAGCATTCGAACTGGTCAGCTACGCATGGAGCTTAAGATATACAGTATTTATACACCGAAACCTTCCCATTTCAATTTTCAAATAGGAATCGTTAAAAATTAGTCATTTGAAAGAGTGTAAGGTGGAACTAGATTGCTGGTACTAGTCATTTCTTGAAGTCGAAAAAATTTCATAAAACAAAGGCAGCCTAATAAACAGGCTGCCTTTCCTATGCAATTACGCTCAACAAGTGGAATACTCGGCCACGCGGTTCCTACCAGCGCGTTTTGCGCCAACATAGAGGGCTCTATCCGCATGGCGAATTAATGACTGAGCATCCTCAGCATCTTCTGGGGCGGTTGCCACACCGATGGAAGTGGTGATCTTAACCTGTTGCGGTTCTTTAACAATCGTTTGATGTAGGATAAACGGCCAATTAGCAACAGATTGTCGAATAAGCTCAGCCAAAGAAACGGCCTCTGCTTTAGAAACATTTGGAAGTAAAATAACAAATTCTTCTCCCCCATAACGGGCCACTGTTCCCCTTTTACCAACAAGGGATTCAATCCTTTGGGCCATTTCTATTAAAATTTCATTTCCACTTTGATGGCCGTAAGTATCGTTTATGCTTTTAAAATGATCAATGTCAAGAATGATTAATGAAAGGAATTTTAATTCGGAAGAAGATAGTTTTTGAAATTCTTCCGTTAAGACATTTTGAAAATAACGAAAATTATATAACTTAGTTAGTGCACAATGTTCACTTTGCATTTTTGTTTGTTCGTAATTTTTCGCATTTTCCATGGCCACTGCAAAATAAGAACATAAAACCTCAATGATCATCAGTTGACTTTTTTCATAGGCATGCTTTTTCTTTGAGGCAAGCACCAGTACCCCAATGGCCTTTTTACTTTTTATAATAGGAACACATAACATACTCTCCGCATCTTCAGGGATATAACTGGATGATGGGGAGTATGTCCATTCTTTACGCGTATTTAGAAGAAGAGAATTTTGCTCTGCCCATACTTTTCCGCTCATTCCCTCGTATCTTCTTATCAGAATTAATGGTTTAGTTCTAACTTCTCCTTCTTCAATGCCCCCGGAGAGGAGGAGATACTTTTCATCCTTATGCGTCATTACTTCAAGAATATAGGCATAGTCGACAGGAAGCATTTCACACACTTTTTGTAAAAATATATTTTTAACATCATCTACATTCAAACGTTCCGCCAGCTGATGTCCTATTTCTGCCGCTTTTTGTAAGTAGTCATTTATTTTTTGACTAGAATAATAGAGGATGAAGATAATAGATAAACTTATAAAAGGAATACCAACAAATAATATAGATAATAGCCCTATTTCATTAAATAAAATATAAAAAATAAACCCGATTGGAAGAGTAATTAAAGTCGTAATTGTTTCAACAACAAAATCGCTTCCGAAAAACGGTTCTTTTCTTTTATAAATATACTTAAAGTGAATAACGAGAATCACTTGATTGATCAAATAGTATAGGCCACCATATACCACTGCCAAAGATAGGGAACTGTAATCTTCAGCCAATTCTGGGCCTGTATGACCGCCAAGCCAATAATAGGTCATTCCGCTAATAAAAGAGACAAGAAAAAACATGTTCAAATTCAATGGCAGGCGAAAAAATTGTCCCTTTTGCAAGATTTTTAGCTTTAACACTAAAGCAATGACTGCAATTTGAGCAAAGATGATCTCTACAAATAAACCAAACTTTAAAAAGGTAGCCAAGGCCACCCATTGAATAAGAAAGATAAACGTTTCATTAATGACAATTGGCATCGTAGCAACAATAATGGTTAATAGCAAAAATGCCAAAAGTTCGACCCAATTGCCCGAGAATTTCGGAGGATGGATTTGATATGTAACCCATAAGCCTGCTGGTACCATCAGCAACCATATTAAATAAATGAGTTTCTGTACATATGGATGAACCTGCACCTTGCTCCTCCTCTTTCCCGAAACTTACTTTTAATTCAAGATAAAAACATTATATCAAATATTTGTAAGCCTGTCACAACGAAATAGTCTTACTTTTCAAATATTTGCATACAGTTGGTTTTGCTTCAGAGATGAAATATAACGATCCTGTAATTACTAAAACGGCGTCTTTCTGAAGATTCTCGATAACTTCTTTCAGGTAGGACTGCCAATTCGGCGCTGCTTTTTTATTTTTCGAGTGGCTCATTCTCAGGAGTTCTTCTGCCTTAGCAGCCCTTGGAAAATCAAAGCTGACAAACGAGATTTGATCAGCCACTTTGTCGAGATTGGCAATCATTTCATCTAGTTTTTTATCCTTTAAAGCAGCAAATACCACATGAATGAATCGATCCGAATAGCGACTTGTTAATTCCTCCACCAATGCTTGGACTCCCTCCTCATTATGGGCTCCATCCATAATGACAAGAGGCTGATCAGAAAGAATTTCAAATCTTCCCGGCCAATAGGACATTTTCAAGCCCTCACGAATCGTCTGTTCGGATACATCGAAGTAGTTGGCTTGGTTTAAATAATCTGCAACACTAACAGCAAGTGCTGCATTTTCTGTTTGATGCCGACCGATCATACTAATTTCCAGCTTTTCAAACATTTTCGTTTCCGTTTGTAATGTAAACACCTCTCCCTTAGGCAGAGAAGTATGATCAAGAATCGTAAAATTTTTATTGAAGCGATAAATTGGTGCCTCCATTTTAGCAGCTTGTTGTTCAATTACGTTTATTGCTTTTGGATGTTTTACTGCCGTAAAAATCGGTGTCTTTTCTTTAATGATCCCCGCCTTTTCAAAGGCAATTTCCTCATAGGTAGTACCGAGAATATTCGTATGATCCAGTCCAATGTTCGTAATGATCGATGCTAATGGGTGAATGATATTAGTAGAATCAAAGCGGCCACCCAGTCCTACTTCATATAGAACAAGATCAACCTTTTTTACGTTGGCAAAATAATAGAAAGACATCGCCGTAATCACTTCGAATTCTGTTGGACCGCCCAGTTCGCTCTCTTCCAATTGATTCGCTAATGGCAAGATAATATTGGTAAGGTCAAGGATTTCCTGATCACTGATTGGCCTTCCGTTCACACTAATTCGTTCATTGAACTGTTCGATATAAGGCGAGGTAAAAGTACCAACTGTATATCCCCCTGCTTGAAAAATCGAGCGGAGATAAGTAACAGATGAACCTTTCCCATTTGTGCCACCAATGTGAACCGCTTTAAGCTTTTTTTCCGGAGACCCGAGCTTATCCATCATCCACTCCATCCGCTTTAAACCTGGTTTAATACCGAGTCTCAATCTACCATGTATCCATTCAAGGGCTTCCTTATAGGTAGTAAACATGTATGACACCCCATTTGGTTTATTAATCATAAAGGGAAGACGAATCCAATGCCGGATTCGCCTTAAATCTTGCTTATTCCCCTTTTAATTCTTTAATACGAGCCTCAACGATGCTTCTCTTTTCAAGATAATCTTTCTCTTTAGCCCGTTCTTCTGCAACAACATGTTCTGGAGCTTTTTTAATAAAGCCTTCGTTACTTAATTTCTTTTGAACTCTTTCCACTTCTTTGTTAAGTTTATCCCATTCTTTTTCTAGACGGGCTATTTCTTCTTCTATATTAATTAAACCTTCAAGTGGAAGAATAATTTCAACCCCTGTAATTACCGCAGTCATTGCTTTTTCAGGTGTTTCAATATTTAAGCCCATTTGCAATTCTTCCGGATTACAGAAACGCTCAATATAACTGCGATTCTTTTCAAGAGATGCCAGCACTTTTTCATCCTTAGCTTTAACGAGCATTTTAATCTTTTTGCTCATTGGTGTGTTCACTTCAGCACGAATATTACGTACGGAACGAATCATCTCCATTAGAAGCTTCATTTCCTGTGCTGCTTCCTCATCAGACAATTCTGGTCTTACCTCTGGCCATTTTGCCACGGTAATTGACTCCCCTGAATGAGGAAGGTTTTGCCAAATTTCCTCAGTGATAAATGGCATAAATGGATGGAGTAAGCGCATAGTTTGATCAAGAACATAAGCGAGAATCGAACGAGTCGTCTTCTTCGCAGCCTCATCATCACCGTATAATGGAAGTTTTGCCATCTCAATATACCAATCACAGAAGTCATCCCAAATAAAGTTGTAGAGAGCGCGACCCACTTCACCGAATTCATAACGCTCGGAAAGCTTTGTGACATGGTCAATCGTCTCATTTAAGCGAGTTAAAATCCATTTGTCTGCTACTGATTTTTCTCCACTCAAATCGATTTCCTCATAGGTGAGGCCGTTCATATTCATCAAGGCAAAACGAGAAGCGTTCCAAATTTTATTGGCAAAGTTCCAAGTTGCTTCTACTTTTTCTGTGCTATAGCGTAAATCCTGACCTGGTGAAGTACCAGTAGATAAGAAATAGCGCAGTGAATCTGCCCCATATTTAGCGATTACATCCATCGGGTCAACCCCGTTGCCAAGCGACTTACTCATTTTGCGTCCCTGCGCGTCACGTACAAGCCCATGGATCAACACATCTTTAAATGGACGCTCTCCTGTAAATTGAATGCTTTGGAAAATCATTCTTGATACCCAGAAGAAAATGATGTCGTATCCTGTAACTAGTACATCTGTAGGGAAGTAGCGCTTGTAATCGCTAGATTCGGTATCCGGCCAGCCCATTGTCGAGAATGGCCAAAGAGCCGAGCTAAACCACGTATCCAATACATCTTTATCCTGCTCCCAATTTTCCAAGTCACTTGGTGGTTCGTGATCCACATAAATCTCGCCGGTTTCCTTATGATACCAAGCTGGGATTCGGTGGCCCCACCAAAGCTGTCTGGAAATACACCAGTCACGGATGTTTTCCATCCAGTGCAAGTATGTTTTTTCAAATCGCTCAGGAACAAAGTTTACTTTATTTTCTTTGTTCTGCAAGGCAATGGCCTCTTCAGCAAGTGGCTTCATTTTAACGAACCATTGAGTGGATAAATATGGTTCAACTACCGCTCCACTTCGCTCTGAATGGCCAACGGAATGCAGATGCTCTTCAATCTTGAACAAAATGCCTTGCTCCTGCAGATCCTTAACGATCTGTTTCCGACATTCAAAACGGTCAAGCCCTTGGTATTTACCGGCATTGGCATTCATTGTTCCATCTTCATTCATCACGATGATACGCTCAAGATTATGACGGTTCCCAATTTCAAAATCGTTCGGGTCATGAGCAGGGGTGATTTTTACTGCTCCAGATCCAAATTCCATATCAACATAATCATCGCCAACAATCGGGATTTCTCGGCCAACAATCGGAAGCTTTACAGTCTTTCCAATTAAATGCTTATAGCGCTCATCTTCCGGATGAACCGCAACAGCTGTATCGCCTAGCATTGTTTCCGGACGTGTTGTTGCTACTTCTATATAACCAGAACCATCCGCTAATGGATATTTCATATGATAGAGAGCACCTTGAACATCCTTATATATTACCTCGATGTCAGATAAGGCTGTCTTAGTGGATGGATCCCAGTTAATGATATATTCGCCGCGATAGATCAACCCTTTTTTATAAAGAGTGACAAAAACCTCACGAACGGCTTTCGATAGGCCTTCATCAAGAGTAAATCGCTCACGGGAGTAATCAAGTCCCAATCCTAACTTTGCCCACTGTTCTCGGATATGGGAAGCATACTCTTCCTTCCATTTCCATGTTTCCTCGACGAACTTTTCTCGCCCAAGATCATAACGACTTTTTCCTTCTTTGCGAAGTTTTTCTTCCACCTTCGCCTGTGTCGCAATTCCAGCATGATCCATACCCGGAAGCCAAAGAACGTCATAGCCTTGCATCCGCTTCATGCGAGTAATAATGTCTTGAAGGGTCGTATCCCATGCATGACCAAGGTGGAGTTTCCCAGTAACGTTTGGCGGCGGGATAACGACTGTATATGGCTGTTTTCCTTCATCATCTTTTGCTTCAAAAAACTTTCCTTGCAGCCACCATTCATAACGCCCTCTTTCAATGGATTGCGGGTCGTATTTGGTAGGCATTGTTATTTCTTTAGTTTCCATCTAAAATTGCCTCCTTTTATTTCACACTAGGTACCAAGTAAATATGAAATTCTTGCGCTAGGCATTTCTCGAAATAAATAAAAAAACTCCAGTCGTCATAAAAGGACGAATGGAGTTGATTCGCGGTACCACCTTTTTTCCAATCTAATGATTGGCTCTCAAATAAGATAACGGATTTTATCCGTCTTCTGCTATTAGGGCATAAACCTGTTCACAGAAGAAGCTCATGGGCGACCTTCCGATGTTCCTCTTAGGAAATCTTTCAGCTATTGATTTCCCTCTCTAAAAGCAGGATGGCATCGTACTCTTCCCTGTCTTCGCTTGTAATTTTTAATTATACAAATATAGTACCCAAAAAAGGGGATTGACGTCAATCATGATAACCAAATTTCTTTTACTTTATACTATGTATCCTTTTACTGAAGTTCACAATTTGCAGAAATATACATATAAATATAGGCAAATGGAAGGTGGGATTTTAGTGAAACATTTCCATAAATTTAAATACCGTCCCTGGTTTCAGACGTTTCGAAAAATGGCCTCTCAATTAATTATTCCTTTTACCATTTTTCAGTTACTGCGAACGCTCTTTTTGCCTACTGTCTTTGATGTTTTATTATTAACGGTCTTTATTGTAATTGCTGCATCGATCTATTTAGAAGTGATTTAGGAGCCCTTTTGAACGTTATTGCTACTGGGCTCCTTCTTTCGCTTCCTCCGCTGCCTGAATCTCAGCTTGCTGCTGAGCCTCAATTTTCGCCAATTGTGATACAACAAACTCGGTGTTTGTTAAATGCCAATATCGTTGCTGCAGTTGACGGACAAACTTCAATTCATTCCTTGGTCTTTGCTTTCGGTAGTATTTTTCAGCCACTTGAATAATCGGAATCGGATAAGCCAAATAGCTGTGGAATAGTAATTTTTCTTCATCTTTAAAAGGGAAATACTTCAAGTAATGACAAATGCAATCAACCACTTGATCATTCCGTTTCGGATTTGTATTTAATGCCCGATATATATATGGAAGCAAGTCATGTATTGGCGAGCCATATCGAGCATTTTCAAAATTGATAAAAAATCCGTACCCTCTTTCGTCATATAAAAAATGCTCAGAGGACAGTTTTCCATGGACAACGACCATACGAGCCTTTTCTTCATTCTTTGTCAATTCATACCATTCGTCTAATTTAGTTTTTGAATAGCCAAGTGCCAATTTTATCTGATTGTAGTACAAGCAAAATAATAGCTCGAAAGGTGACATATATGTCTTACTTTCACAAACATCCATAAATCCGTCTAAAAATTCCTCATGTTTTTCAATCTGTCCAATCGTACTTTCATAATGCACCGTGCGCTCTTCTTTATTTATGGGAATTTCTTTTGCGGATAATGTATGAAGCCTTGCCAATTCACGAAATAATTGCTGGTTTTGCTGCTGCCGATTCTCTTTTTGTTCATTGGCTATCCAAGGCATGAGATAATAAAGAAATTGATCATGAAGGACAGCATACCGACCGTCCATTGTAGGATAGATCGGAACGATCCGATTAAAGCCTTTTTGGTATAGATCATGAACATGGCGAATAAAATCAGTTCCGACAGAGGGGATAATTTTTTTCAAAGCAAAGATTCCTTTGCTTGAATAAATTTTTTTGACACTTCCAAAGTCCTCCACGAAATGCGGTTCCACATGATAATTTTTTAAAATCGGAGACAGGGCTTCCAGTTGATTATGAGTATTCATTTAAAGTCAACTCTCTTTCTTTGGAAAGACCATGACGCTTCCCCTATAAATGAAGCTGAGCAGGCCTTCGTGAAACCCGCTCAACTTCAATGAAACATTATTTTTTAGTTAAAGCTGCTGGTACATACAATACCTGGCCTTCATATACATCCTGTGTTGGTTCGAGATTATTAACACGGAGGAGACTTTGCGTAGAAACTTCATATCGTTCAGCAAGGCTTTCTACTGTATCCCCTTTTTGAACGATACATACCCTTAGCCTCGTTTTAGATGTTCCTTCATCCTTTCTAGCAAAAAATTCCGTCAGTGTCATTGTTTTCTTTTTACCAAACTTCTTCTTTTCCTGCTTGGGCGAATCCTCTGAAGAGGCACTTTCCACACTGTCTTCCTGTGCTTCAACCTCAACTTCTAATTGGGAGGCTGATTCTTCCGTGAACTCTTCTATTTCTTCTTCAAACTGATTCTCATTCTCTCTAGCTTCTGGCTGATTCCATGAAGGAGGGTTCGTTGGTGGTTCATACTCTTGGATTTGCCAAGATGGAGGTGTTTCTGTTTGCTGATATTCCTGGAAGAGCCACGCTGGTTGAGGAGCTTCCTCCTTCGCTTCCTCCTTCACTTCCTCCTCATCATCAGGTGGTTGATAGCTGAAGGTTGGCAATTTAGGAAATACTTCGGTAACAGGTTTTTCTTCTTGTTGTTTTCTGGCCTCGGTCTCAAATAATAGGGGAAGTTCTTCGGTGCTTTGAGCCGTATCGGCTGCCGGCTCATAACTTACTTCTTCCGCTTCCTCCTCTTTACTTTCACGGGCGAGCACTTCTAATTGTTCAAGTTCTTCTTCCTGCTTTTGTTCAGTTCCATAAAGGCCTGTTATCGCGAGTTCTGCAGAGAGCTTTAAACAGCTACGTTCGGGCAAATGATAATCAAACGACTCTACGATGACATCAATATCATAAACACTTTGAATACGATTGTTCGGAATCGTTATATCAACAGGAAACCGATGTGTAAACTCACACGTCCCATCTTCTTCTCGTTCTGAAACACTTTCAACAAATTTTTGGGAAGATCCTTTTTCTTCAGCGCTTTCCTCCACATCTTTGCAACAGTTATATTCACCGGTTAGTTCCAACGATCCTCGTATAGTGACGTACTGATCATTTTCCTGGATGGTAATATCAGGGTCTAGAGAAATGGAAATGAGCTCTTCGACTTCCTGTCCTTTTCTAAACCACAAAGACTCCTCCACGGAAAATCGAAGGTACGATTGATTCTCCTGGGACAAAGCGACTCCTCCTTTCGTTTCCTTTAAACAAATCACTATGTCACTTACACTCTATGAAGGAAATTTTTTAATTATGATAAAAAAGAGGAATTAGAAAAGAGGAAATCGATTAGGAGGGGGTGACTAACCCCCGACCTCTCACACCACCGTACGTACCGTTCGGTATACGGCGGTTCAATTAAGTTTGACGTAGCTCTTGATATCTTTCGAATAGACTTCTTAACCCTCGACTCTTCCAATAGGAGTTGTCGAGGGTTTTGTGTAGAATGGGAATGCAGGCAATCCGCCAATATTTCTTGCGTGTATTGCCCCATTCTAATGCTTTATGGCTTGGAACCCCTAATCCTCTGAGTTTCCGAATTCTTGTTTTCGGGGTTTTCCATTCTTTCCACAAACACATCCGAAGCCTTCGTCTAATCCATTCATCAAATTCTTT